>JAJXYM010000274.1 GCA_021780585.1 Deltaproteobacteria bacterium | reverse complement strand
AGTTGCGGCGGTAAACCAATAGACTCAGGGTCTGAACCACCGGCCACCGATATAAGGAGCGGTTCCGAAGAACATCAGTCAAGATAATAGTCTCGCTCGCCAGGCTCACGCCGCGATCATGTGGCGTCGCCGGTCGTTCGAGAATCCGGCCGCCGGAAAATATTTTTTTAAGGAGGGGAGCGTCATGGCGATCGATCCGCGCAGGCTTGAGCAGTTGATGGGACGCTTGGTGGGCGATCTTGGCGCCGCATACGGAGCGGCGCTGGTGATCCTGGGAGACGAATTGGGTCTCTACCAGACGCTTGCCCAGGCGGGACCCTCCACCGCGGCTGAATTGGCCGTGCGAACCGGATGCGCCGAGCGGTATGTGCGCGAATGGCTTGGCGCTCAGGCGGCGGCGGGCTACGTCGAGTACGACTCCGCCGCGGAGCGATTTGCCATGACGCCTGAGCAGGCCGCCGTCTTCGCGGACGAAAACGGGCCGGCCTTTATCCCCGGCGCCTATGAGCTGGTTGGGGCAATGATTCGCGACGCCCCGCTGGTCGCCGCCGCGTTTCGCAGCGGCCGGGGCGTTGGCTGGCATGAGCATGATTCGGCGCTGTTCCGCGGCGTCGCGCGATTTTTTCGTTCCAGCTACGTGGCGCATCTGTTGAGCGAATGGATTCCCGCGCTTGAGGGCGTCGAAGCGCGGCTGCGCGCCGGCGCCGTGGTTGCCGACGTTGGATGCGGCCACGGGGTGACGACCGTGCTGATGGCGCGATCGTTTCCGCAATCGCGCTTCATCGGGTTCGACTATCATCAGCCGTCGATCGAACGCGCGCGCCAGCTCGCGCGCGAGTCCGGCGCCGACAATGCGAGCTTTGCGGTCGCCGCCGCCAAGGATTATCCGGGCGCGGACTACGACCTGGTCGCATTTTTCGATTGCCTCCATGACATGGGCGACCCGGTGGGCGCGGCAAACCATGTCTATCGCTCGCTCAAAGGCGACGGCGTCTTTATGCTGGTCGAACCGCGCGCGGGCGATCGTCTCGAAGAAAATCTCAATCCGATCGGGCGGATCTATTACGCCAACTCCACGATGTTCTGCACTCCCGCGTCGATGGCGCAGGAGGTCGGGCTCGCGCTCGGGGCGCAGGCGGGTGAACGGAAGATAAGCGCGGTAGTGAAGGAGGGCGGATTTACCCGTTTCCGGCGCGCCGCCGAGACCCCGTTCAATCTTGTTTTTGAAGCGCGTCCGTAGCCAGCGGGCGTTGCTTAATGACCGGAAGGTATGCGAATGAACAGTGGACGCGGGTGAAATTCCATTTTTCGCGAGCCGCATGGCCACTAATGCGGCGGATGGCGGGATTACAGGTAATCCACGCCAGGGGAGCTTCGTGATGGAGCAGCAGGCGCAAATGCTCAAGGGCTACCATGTGCTGGATTTCACGCATTTCGTGGCGGGACCGACCTGCACGCGAATCATGGCGGAGCTCGGGGCCGACGTGATCAAGGTCGAGCGCTCGCCCGAAGGCGACCATGTGCGCAGGCTCGGACTCGTCAAGGACGGGATGAGCACGTACTACTTTCAGCATAGCCATAGCAAGCGCAGCCTCGGGATCGATTT
Organism: Deltaproteobacteria bacterium; assembly: GCA_021780585.1. GTDB lineage: Bacteria > Desulfobacterota > Binatia > Binatales > Binataceae > JADMIL01. The sequence continues at coordinate 3,112 of JAJXYM010000274.1, read as the reverse complement.
GCGCAAGCCGCGCGCGAAGGAACTGATCTTCGCGATGATCCCGAAGATTAGCGTGGTGGTGGAAAATTTCGCGCCGGGCGTGATCTCGGCGATGGGCTTCGGCTACGAAACGCTGAGCAAGATCAACCCGAAGCTGGTGATGTGCTCGATTTCCGCCGCCGGCCAGAATGGTCCGCTGAGCAAGCGGCCGGGCTACGACTTTATCGGCTCGGCCTTCGCCGGCGTGACCGATCTGCTGGGCGAGCCGGACCGCCCGCCGATCGTGCCGACGATGGCGATCGGCGACGTTTCGACCGGGGTCGCGGCGGCGATGGCGGTGGGCTACGCGCTGCTCAACGCCGAGCGCACCGGCAAGGGGCAGTATCTCGACGCCTCGCTGATGGACACCTATTTCCATATGCACGAGCTGAGCGTGCCGGTATTGTCGTTGCGGCCCGACACCTACAAACCGCGGCGCAACGGCTCGCAGCATCCGGTGGGCAGTCCGTCCGGCGTTTTCAAGGCGAAGGACGGCTATATCATGCTGCTGGTGCAGCAGCATGAGTTCCCGCGGCTGGCGCGCGCGATGGGGATGGCGGAGCTGGTCACCGACGAGCGGTTTCGCACCAACGGCCGGCGGGTGCGCAACAACGCCGCGCTCAAGGAGATTATCGAAAACTGGTTCGCGACCTTTCCGGATCGCGATGCCGCCGTCGCCGCGCTCGATAAGGAGCGGGTGCCGTGCGCGCCCGTGCTCTCGATTCAGGAAGCCGTCGCCCATCCGCATATGCGCCAGCGCAAGACCGTGCGCCGGGTGAAGGATCCGCGCTTCGGGGATTTCGACCTGCCGGCGCTGCCGGTAAAGTTCTCCGATTATCCCGACCGGACCGACCTGCGCGCGGCGCTGGTCGGCGAGGACAACGAGGCCGTGATGCGCGAGATGCTGGGAATGAGCGACGCGCAGATCGCCGACCTTTACGCCGAGCACGTGCTGCTCAAGGCGCCAGCGGTGGCGGCCGAAGTCGAGCCGGTCATTTGACCCGGTTCGCGGCTTTCCGATAAGCGGCGCGTCACCCGCGCGCGCATACGATTCACGCCGGAGGCTCGCTCGCCTCCGGCCGGGATACGACTCGCCGGCGAAAGCGACCGCAAGGCGCCCATCGCCGCGCATCACACGGAGGATTCACGTCAGATGGCAGAATGGACCGAGGAAATCACCCATATCGCGGGGACTGACCTCGCAATCGTCAAGGGCGGTCAGGGCAAACCGCTGCTGATCCTGCATGAGGAACTGGGTCATCCGGGCTGGATGTCCTATCACGAGGCCCTGGCGAAAGAGCGCACGCTGGTGATTCCGATTCAGCCCGGAATGGGCAAGTCGCCGCGCGTCGAGCAGATCCGCAATGTCCACGAACTGGGATTGTTTTATCTCTGGATGCTGCGCGAGCTGAACCTTGGGCCGATCGACGTGATCGGCTTTTCGCTCGGAGCGTGGACCGCGGCCGAGATGGCGACCGCGGACTGCAAGGCGTTCCGCAAGATGGCGCTGGTGGCGCCGCCGGGAATCCGGCCGCCCGAAGGCGACATCATGGATATCTTCGCGGTGACGATTGGCACGCAGCTCAACGCGACGATTTACGACTCCGAGGCGACGCCGGAATTCCGCAAGCTCTATGGCGGCGAGCGTACGCCGGAGCAGTTCGAGGCGTTCGAGGAGGCGCGGACCGAAAGCGCGCGGATCGCGTGGGATCCCATTTTGCACAATCCGAGCCTGCCCTATTTCCTGCAGGGCGTGCGCGGCTTGCCGACGCGGATTATCTGGGGCCGCGAGGACGCCGTGGTGCCGGTGAGCGCGGCGGAAGCCTATCGCAAGGCGCTCGCCAATACCGACGTCAAGGTGACCATCTTCGAGCATTGCGGCCATCGTCCCGAAATTGAAAAAGGCCCCGAGTTCCTGAAGCTGGTGCGCGAGTTCCTCGCCTGAGCGATCGGCGCAAAAGGAGAACCACCAATGCATCTGATGTATTTCACGGAACGGCCGTATCGGGACGTTCCGGAAGAGGAAGTAATCCGCAATCGCAGTTTCTTCGGCGTGCCGAATCGTTTCTATGACGCCGAAGTGGGCGCGCGGCTCTATAACGAATATCTCGACGAGGCCTGCTACGCCGAAGAGGTCGGCTTCGACGCGATCATGCTCAACGAGCATCACGGCACCCCCTTCTGCATGGGCGCGGTGATGAACGTCGAAGCGGCGATCCTCGCGCGAATCACGAAAAAAGCGCGGATCGTCCTGCTCGGAAATCCGCTGCCCGTGGTCAAGAATCCGGTGCGACTGGCCGAGGAGCTGGCGGAAATCGACCTGATTTCGAAGGGCCGGCTGGTGCCCGGATGGGTGCGCGGCGCCGGCAGCGAACAGATTTTCAATCAGGCCAATCCCGCCTACAACCGCGAATATTTCAACGAGGCGCACGACCTCGTGCTCGCCTGCTGGACGCGGCCCGGTCCGTTCCGCTGGGAAGGCAAGCACTTCAACTATCGCTATGTGAATCCGTGGGCGCTGCCGTATCAGAAGCCGCGTCCGCCAATCTGGATTCCGGGCGTGATCAGCGCCGAGACCGTGATCTGGTGCGCGAAGCATCGCTACCCCTACATCGGGCTCGGCACCGCGCTGCAATCGACCGTCGAGCTGTGGAATTTGTACGGGCAGACGGCGGCCGAAGAGGGCTATCAGGCGGGCACCGAAAACTTCGGCTATCTGCAGCAGATTCATCTGGCGGAGACCGAGGAGCAGGCGCAGGAGCAGGGCAAAGCCGCCCTGTTCGGCGGCGGCGCGGCGAATTTCTCGCGGCCGGAATGGACCCTGCCGCCGGGCTACAACTCGAAGGAGGCGACCCGCCGCCTTGCGCGCCAGGCGTCCGACTACGGCTTTCTGGGCATCACGTCCGAGAAGCTCAAGGAATCGCAGTCGACCGAGGTGCGTCATATCGGCCTGCCGCGCGAGAAGAGCGATACGCGCGCGCGGTTGCGCAGCGGCCAGATTTCGCTCGAGGAGGCCAAGCGCAAGATCTATGGCAATTACCAGAAGGCGCAGGACGGCCTGCAGATCATTATCGGCACGCCCCGGACGGTGATT
>JAJXYM010000111.1 GCA_021780585.1 Deltaproteobacteria bacterium | reverse complement strand
CCATCCCAAATCCTACCGGCTGGGCGAAGTGCTGCTGGTGATTTCGCCCGAACATGCCGACACCTTCGCGCGCGACAAATGGACCAAGGCGCAAATCCGTGAGCGGATTCTCGAAGTCAGCGCGCGGCGTGCGCGCGAACTTCTGCCCGAGGCGGATATTGGCGAAGGGATGTCGCCGGCGATGCTCGGTCTGGGCGCTTCGCCGAGCGCGGCGGAACTGGACGCCCTGGTGATGAAGTTCCGCAAGCCGGAAAATATCGCGATGATGGTGGCCGGCGGCGAGGCCGGCAAATTCACGGCGGTGTTCGGCGGATGGTTCGGCGGACCGGCCGGATCGATGAGCGTCAGCCGCCGTATCGAGGAGGTTCCATGAGCGCATTCGAAATTGTCGATCCGACCGCGGAACTCGCGCCCGTGCGCCGCACGCTGGCGCGGCGGCCGGCGGCGTTGCGCGGTCGCGTCGCGCTGCTCGATATCCGCAAGCCGCGCGGCGACGTGCTGCTCGATCGGCTGGCGGCGCGATTGGCCGAACGCTTGCCGGGCGTCGAGGTCAAGCGTTTCAGCAAGCCGACCTTCGCCAAGCCGGCGCCCGAGGATTTACGCAAACGGATCGCCGAGGAGAGCGACTGCGTAATCGAAGCGTTGGCCGATTGAGGGTCGTGCACAACGTGCAGTGTGCACGATTCCGTATGGTTCGAAATCAATTCGCGGCCCGCGGTGGTCGTCGCGTCGACCGGCTTCGTTGACGCGGCCGCCCGTCAGGCCGAGGCGCTGGGATTGCCGGAACTGAAGCGCATCTTCGTGCCGCATCCGATTCAGGACGCGACCGACGACGAGATGCGCGCCAAGGCCGACGCTATTGTTGATCAGGTAATCGAAGCCCTGACCGCGTCCGCCAACGCCCCGCGCGAATAAAACCCGGCGCCGGAGGGAAGCCGCCCGCGCGGCTCCCCTCCGCATGCGTCGCCCCGCGGTGTCCCCGCCGATCAAGGCATGACCGCGGCCGTACCGGAATGTGGTCGCGGGGACGTCGCCCGAAAAGCCGGCGCGCCATCCCGGCTGGACGCCGTATCTATTCCCGTACCGCAATTATCATTTGTCATTCTGAGGCGAAGCCGAAGAATCCCGAGATTCCTGGCCGCGTCAAATCGCCTCGAAATTGCGACGGATGACGTTTTGCCGGAGGGGCATGGATGGCCGGATCAAGTCCGGCCATGGCAGGAGGAGATACGGAATGACTGGCCGGTTTGGACGGATCGGCTGGCGGAGTATTGCGGAAAAATCCGCCGCGCCTCGTAGATCTTCGGGATCGGAAATGTCGCAGGCTCACCCCGCATAGCGATACTCCATAATCCGGCGGCGCCATTTGAGGCCGTCGTAGCGTTCGACGCACGAGCGCGGGTCTTCGAAGGCGTGCGGGAGTCGGCTCCGGCGTCACCGCGCGCGTCAGCGCGCCGATCTTTGATCAGACAAGGAGAGGCGCGGATGAAGATCGCGTGAACGCGAACTGATGAGATTTAGCCAGAGGCTGGCGTGGCCGGTTGCGGGCTGGTTGGTTAGTTCGTGCGCCTGTGATGGCGATGGCGGCGGCGTTTGCGTCGGCGGGGTTGCCCGGCTTCGGCCGACCCCGCCGGACGCGCCGGCTCTTCCGCGACCGGGGGTATCGATGTGATCGCGCCCGGGCGCGGCGTCAGCCCGATATCCGGGAGCGTGCGCGTGGCCCACAGGCCGATCGCGCCGATCGCGACGAACAACGCCCCGATCGGATACATCAGCGGCGCCATCACCGCCCGGCCGACGCTGAAGGCGAGCAGGCTTGCGCCACAGGTCAGGATGCTCGAGATTTCGAGCGCCCGCCGATTGCGATCGCGCCATGCGATCCGCTCGGCGAGCGCGAGTCCGATCGCGCCGAGAACGAACGACGCCCCCGTCAGCATCCATCCGCGCGGCGTGGTGTAAACCTCACGCGGCGTAATCGCGCCGGTCGCGAGCGCGACGGCGGCGATCGGGTTGAACGAACAGATCAGGAAGCTGACCGCGAGAATTGCGTACCATCCGCCGCTGCCGGCGACGAGCAGGCGCGGCGCGGACGGCGCGGAATTGGCGGAGGCGTCGGATGCGTCAGTCATCGTTCAAGGCGCGATCGGCGGTGGACGGCCGGCTTGCGGTTATCCGGCGGTTTCAATTTACTGGATCGGCGCGGCGCGGCGAAGACCAGGGTCGATCGCGCTCCGCGCAAACCTTAAGTGATACTTGAAGATCAGTCGAACCGGCGCGCCGCTCCCGCGGCGAACGGATTGCCGGGCCTGGCGGGTCGAATCCTGGTCAAGGAGGTCAACTGGCTCGGCGACCTCGTGATCAGTCTGCCGGCGCTGCGTGCGCTCCGGGTCGGCTTTCCGCTGGCGAAGCTGGCGGTGATGGTGAAGCGGGAGCTGGCGGGTTTTTTCGACGGGATGAACTGGATCGACGAAGTGATCCCGTACACGATTCGGCGCGGATGGGCGGGGGCGCGCGATCGATTGCGGGCGGTTGGCAAAATCCGCGCCGGCAAATTCGATCTCGCGATACTGTTTCCCAACAGCTTCGAGTCGGCGCTGTGGGTGACGCTGGCGGGCGTGCCGCGGCGCGCGGGATTTGTCGCCGACGGCCGCGGCGCGATGCTGACCCATCGGGCGCGACCCGCTGCCGCCGCCCTGGACGGCCATCAGAGCGCCTATTGGCTCGAATTGGTGCGGGCGACGTTGGGAGTCGCGCCGCCCGCGGAGAGCGAGGCTCCGCCGCTCGAAGTCGCGCGCGTTCACGAAGAAAAAATGCGGACTTGGCTGGGCGGACGGCGCCACGCGCCTGAGGCGCCGCTGATCGCGATCGCGCCGGCCGCGGCCTATGGTCCCGCCAAGGAATGGCCGGCCGTGCGCTACACGGCGTTGATTGATTTGTTTACCGACCGAATCGGCGCGGAATGCGTGCTGATCGGCGCGCCGGGAGAACGCGAATTGTGTGAGCGGATCGCCGCCGCCAGTCGCGCCGGCGCGATCGTCGCCGCCGGCGCGACCTCGATCGGCGAGCTGATCGCGCTGCTCGCGCAATGCGCCGGATTCGCCGGCAACGACTCGGGCGCGATGCATCTGGCGGCGGCGCTGGGAATTCCGACAATCGGAATTTTTGGTTCGACCAATCCGATTCGCACCGGACCGCGCGGCCCGCGCGCCGGCTTCGTGTATCATCGGATCGATTGCAGTCCGTGCCTCGCTCGCACTTGCCGCTACGGGCATTACGATTGTTTGCGCGGCATTTCGGTCGAAGAGGTTGCGGGCGCGCTGGCGGCGGCGGGAGCGTTCGCCGCGGGCGCCGGGTGAACTCAAAGTGAAACTTTATATTGGACGGACGCCCGGCGGCCGTCCGGGGGCGGCTACGGATGAAGCTGGGCGAGATAGCGGCGCGGCTGGGGCTTAGGCTCGACGGTGACGGCGAAATCGAAATTGCGATGCCGGCGCCGATCGAGGCCGCCGGGCCGGGAACGATCACTTTTGCCGTCGGAGCGAAGTACGCGGCGGTGCTGAAGGCGAGCGCGGCCGCTTGCGCAATCGTACCGGCGGAATTGCGCACGTCGGCTCCCGGCGCGGCGATCGTGAGCGAAAATCCGGCGTTCGATTTCGCCCGTGTGCTGGGGCTGTTTTTTCCGCCCTACCGGCCGGCGCCGGGAATCGACCCGACGGCCGTGATCGCGCCCGACGCGCGAATCGGCGCGGATGCTTCGATCGGCGCCTACTGCGTGATCGGTGCGGGCGTCGCGATCGGCCGCGCCGCCGTGCTCCATCCGCACGTGACCGTCTATCCCGGCGTGCGCATCGGCGACGACTTCACCTGTCATAGCGGGGTCGCGCTTCGCGAAGGCGTGACGATCGGCGATCGCGTGACGATCCTCAATGGCGCGGTGATCGGCGCCGATGGCTTTGGTTTCGTCGAGCATAATGGCGACCTGATGAAGGTTCCGCAGGTGGGCGGCGTGATAATCGAGGACGACGTCGAGATTGGCGCGAACACCACCATCGACCGCGCGACGATGGGCGCAACGATTATCCATCGTGGGGTAAAGCTCGATAATTTGATTCAAATTGGCCACAACTGCGAGGTCGGCGAATTTTCCCGGATGGCGGCGCAATCGGGGCTGGCGGGTTCCGTAAGGCTCGGCAAATGGTGCCAGTTCGGCGGACAATCCGGATCTGCCGACCATGTGCGCGTGGGCGATCGGGCGCGCGTGATCGCGCAGGCCGGCGTGCATAACGACCTTGCCGACGACGCGCTGGTGGGAGGCGCGCCGGCAATCGAAATGAGGGTGTTCCGGCGGATGGTCGCGGTTGAGCCGCGGCTGCCGGAGATCGCGCGGCGGTTGCGCGCGATCGAACAGCGGCTCGGGATGCGCGGGCGCGGCGAAGATTGAACGGGACGCGCGTGGTCGCGTCGAATTGGGGGAGGGGCTGGCGGTGTAGCGATGGCCGATGGATTACGGACTCGCGCGCGGCGCGGGATGCGTTGGCTAATGACGGCGGCGATTATGTTTGGTATGGCGGCGTCGTGCGCCGGATGTATCTGGCTGGCGATTCCGAGTCTCGCCTATCAGGGCTATAAGTACGAGCACGATAAGAACTCGCAGACCGCCACGAGCCATAAGAGCACGACGAGCGGCGCCAGCGCGGCAAGTTCCGGTACGGCGGGCGGCGCGAAC
>JAJXYM010000222.1 GCA_021780585.1 Deltaproteobacteria bacterium | reverse complement strand
GAAGCGCCGGCGGGGGTCGGCCACCCCCCGATAGCGCGAGTCGCGCCGACCCGCTATCTTCGGGTTTCGCTATCGTATAGTGCGCAGCCTTGAGGCATCCCGATGCGATTAAACTTCGTGCGGAAGCTGACGATTATGACGCTAATTATCACTATGAGCGGACTTTTCGGCAGCGCCGGTCCGGTGCTCCCGGCAAGCCCGCCGGGACCGCCGCCAGCCGAGGCGCTGCAACGCCTGCTCGAGGGCAACTCGCGCTATGTCTCCGGCCATCCGGAGCATCCGAACGCCCGCCCCTCGGCGGCGCCACAGCATCCGATCGCGGTGATTCTCACCTGCTCGGACGCGCGTGTGCCGCCGGAAATTGTGTTCGACCAGGGTATCGGCGATCTCTTCGTCGTGCGGGTCGCGGGCAACACTTACGACCGGATGCTGCTCGAGACGATCGCCTACGGCGTCGAATATGGAGGCGCGCGGCTGGTGCTCGTGATGGGCCATGATCTGTGCGGCGCGGTGACCGCGGCGGTCAAGGTCTATCCTGACAAGCACGCCGGGGAGATGCTGCAAAACATCTATCCGGCCGTAAAGGACACTGCCGACGCCAAAGGCGATCACATCTCGGCGGCGATTTCGGCCAACGCCATCCTGGTCGCGGCGCGGCTTGCGGCGGAGCCGCAACTGGCGCCATTGGTCGCCGAAGGCAAGATCAAGATTGCGGCCGCCCGCTACGACATGACGACCGGCCGGGTGATCATCTTGGGGGGCGAATAGCGTCCGCCGGTTCGTTCACCGTGACGGTCCAACCAGAGACAAGGTGACTCAATCATGGCCAAGATGAGCGATAAACCGATCGCGGTGGTGACGGGCGTCGGTCCGGGGCTGGGCGCGGCTCTGGCGCGGCGCTTCGCTCGCGACTACGCCGTCGCGATCAATGCTCGCGGCGCGGGGTATCTCAAGGAATTGGCCGACGAATTACGCGCGGGCGGGGCGACCGTGATGGAAGCGCCGGCCGATATCGGCGACCGTGCGCAAGTCGAAGCGGCCTTCGCCCTGATTCGCGAACGGCTCGGTCCGCCCGACCTGCTGCTCTATAACGCCGGCACGGGAACGTGGGGCAATATCGTCGAAATCACGCCGGAACAGTTCGAGGCGACCTGGCGGGTAAACGCCTTCGGCGCGTTTCTTTCGGCCAAGGCGGTTGCGCCCGACATGATCGCGCGCGGGCGCGGCGTGATGCTGTTCACCGGCGCGACGGCCGGGGTCAAGGCGGGGCCGCGCTCGGCGGCGTTCGGACCGGGGAAGTTCGCGATGCGCGGATTGGCGCAATCTTTGGCGCGTGATCTTGGCCCCAAGGGCATTCACGTCGCCTGGATTAACGTCGACGGCGCGATCGACGCACCGCGCATCCGCGCCCGTTATCCGCAAATAAAGCCCGACGACATGCTCAAGCCCGAGGCGATCGCGGAAACGTACTGGCACCTGGCGCATCAGGACCGCAGCGCATGGACGATGGAGCTGGAGGTCCGCCCGTTCACGGAGAAATTCTGATCGGCCGCGAAAACCTCCCGGTCCTGGATCCCACCGGCCAATGATCGTCCGGCGGAGCGCGGGCTAATCGCCGGGCGGCCGGACGATCACGCCCTGGATAAAGGTTTTCTCGCGACCGTCGACCGTCATCGCGGTCAGCGTGCAGACGTAGGTGCCGGGCTTACGGTAGGTATGGAAAATGTACAGTTCCGGCGGCAGCGACGAGACCGTGCCGTCACCGAAGTTCCATGAATAGGTGAGGAAGCCGATCCCCTCGGGGTCGTCCGCAAGCACGAAGAAGCCGACTTGCAACGGCGCGATTCCGTATGGCGGCGACACCATCATCGAGCCAGTGATCTCCTGGCGGATATGCAGCTGCGGGATCGGTGGCGGCATCGAGTCGTCGACCGGCATGAGACGCGGCGCGCCCACGCGCGGCGCTGGTTCGACGCTGTTCGGACCGGTCAGCGGACCGAGAATTTCCTCCTGGGCGCGCGCCGGCGGCGCAAAAATCGTCCAGCAGAGCGCAATCAGCACAATCGCCGCGAACAATCGCACGATTTGGCGCGCGACGGCTGCAAGGTCACGGCGCGGCGCGACCGCGTCGGCGGGGGCGGCCCGGTCCGGGTGATCGATCCGGCGCATCGGATAGCGTGAAGTTCCGAACACTTTAATTCGCTGGCTTCGATTGTAGCGTATCGGCAGCGCCGGCTTCAGCCGCCCTCGGCGGCGCCCGGATCGAACCGGCGGCGCGCCGTTTTCCGCCAACGCCGCGCCGCGGTTCAGCCCACGACCGCTCATTGCATGATCAGGCCGCCGTCCGGATGGAGAATCGAGCCGGTGAAGTAGCCGCCCTCCTCGCTGGCCAGAAACAGCGCGGTATTGGCGACATCGACGGGCTGGCCGATCCGGCGCAGCGGCGCATGGCCGATCATGCGGCCGAAGTTGGAATTTTGCTGCAGGTCCTTGGTCATCGGGGTATCGATCACGCCGGGTCCGATCGCGTTGCAGGTGATATTGAAGCGGCCGAGTTCGAGCGCCATGTTCTTCATCAACATCCAGACGCCCGCTTTGCTGACGGCGTATTCGCCGGAACCTTTGATCGGAACCTTGGCGGCGCCGGAGGCGATCGTGATAATCCTGCCGCCCTCGCCCTGCGCGATCATCTGCCGCGCGGCGGCCTGACAGCACAGGAAGCATCCGTCGAGATTGATCGCCATCAGGCGGCGCCATTCCTCGAACGGGATTTCGTGCAACAGCTTATGGACGACCTGGCCTTCGCCGTAACGGGCATGGGAGACGCCGGCCGCCGCCAGCAGGATATCCAGCCGGCCCAGTTCGGCGACGGTCTTCGCGACCATCGCGGCGACCTGCGCCGGATCGCTCACGTCGACCTGGATCGCGATCGCCTTGCGGCCGAGCTTGCGCACGGCGGCGGCGGTCTCCTCGGCCGCGGCGGCCTGACGGTCGGCGACGGCGACGTTGGCGCCCTCTTCGGCGAAGCGGATCGCGCTGGCGCGGCCGATTCCGCTCGCGGCGCCGGTGATCAGGGCAATTTTGCCGTCCAGTCTGAGACTCATCGCAAACTACTCCCGGATGGTCTGCGCCCGTCCGCGGGGCGGGCGTGGCGCGAAAATACTGACGCCCCGGTAGTTATCACGCCAGCCGCCGCCGGTTCCAGCGCATCACGAATCGCGGGATCGAGCGCCGCACGGGCGGCCAAGGTCTGTGACCGGCCTGACATGGGGCTGATGGTCTACGGTTGGATAGATTCAAGCCGGTTTGCGGAGTATCAGAAATCGTACGCATCAATAACATCTAAAACAGTTATATCGAAAGGATTTGACAGCTATTGAATGAAGTCACAAAAAATTCTAACCATAGGACATTCACTCTGGAAGTTATCGTTACGTTTGATGCAACGGATAGCCGTAGCCTAACTTGAATAAAAATTATATCCGAAGCGCGAATCTTTCATACGTGGGGGCATGCGATGTCGGCGAAATACTCCTTTGCGAGCATCAGGTTGGGATTCGTTCGATTCGGGATGGGCGGCCTGGTCGCGCTGATTTGCGTCTTGGGGATGATGATCGGGCCAGCCTGCGCCGGAACTCCGAACGCGCCGGCGCCAAAAAAGTTCACGCGGACGCTTACGATTCGTGAACAGCAAAGCTTCTTTGAGCAAAACGAAGGCCAGGTCGATTCAGCGGTGCGCTATTTTGCGCGCGCGGGCGACTATGTCCTGTTCTTGACCGAACGTGGCGCGGTGCTGTCGCTAGCCGGCGCTGACGCGACCCGTCGCGGTGCGCGGCGAGCGACAGTGAGCGTCGAATTTATCGGCGCGGATCCGGCGGCGCGAATCGAAGGGACGAGGCGGCTACCGGGACGGATCAACTATTTTGTCGGCAACGATCCGAAGGCGTGGCGGCGCGACGTGCCGATTTACGCGGGCGCGCGCTACGACTCGATCTATCCAGGAATCGACGCGATCTATTACGACCATCCCGAGGCGCTGGAATTCGATTTGCGGATCGCGGCCGGCGCCGATCCGAAGATTGTGCGGCTGGCGCTGCATGGCGCGCGGCGCGTCCGCCTCGACAACGCCGGCGACCTGGTAATGACAACCGCGGCGGGCCGATTGAAGCTGCTGAAGCCGGTCGTCCACGAGGAGTTTCCCGACGGCCGGCGTGAATCGATCGACGGGCGCTACGTGATGTTCGGAAGTGAACGCGATGGGACCCGCATGGTCGGCTTCGCGATCGCGCGGCGCGACGCCCGCGCCACCGTCGTGGTCGATCCGCAGTTCGTCTATTCGAGTTTCTTTGGCGGCTCGGGCCAGGATTTCGGCGGGTTGAGCGGACTCCAGGAATTTTCAGTAGCGCAGAACTTTATCGACGTTTCGGACGTCGGCTTCGGCGTCGCGACCGGCGGCGTCGCGAATACGGCGTACGTCGCGGGAATGGCGTATTCGACCAATTTTCCGTTTACCAAAGGCGCCTTCCAGACCAAGCGGCTGGGCGCGCTGACGCGCTCCCCGAACGCCTTCGTCGCCAAGTTTGACACAACCAAGGCGGGTGCGGCGTCGCTGATTTATGCGACCTTTTTCGGCGGGTCGGGCAACAAACTCGGCGGCGGCAGTGACGGCGATCAGGCTTCGGGAATCGCCGTCGACGGCTCCGGCGACGCTTACGTGGTCGGCACGACCTATTCGACGAACCTGCCCACCACAAACACGCAAGTGCCCGGCGGAACGACCTTCAACGGTTCGCTCGGACCGAATCCGCGGCCGACCAACAACGGATTCGCGATCGAGCTGAACCCGGCGGGCAACGGCCTGATCTATTCGACCTATATCAACGGCGCGGACGGCGCCGTGCCGAGCCGGGTCGCGATCGAGCCCGGATGCGCGTCGGAATGCGAAGCGTTTATTTCAGGCAGCACGACTTCCGATTCGTACAGCCCCGCGAATTTCCCGGTAACGGCGTCGACCGCGTACCAAAGCACGAATCCCGACGCCAACGGCAACAGCGCCGCTTTCCTGCTGGTGATCAGCGGGGCCGCGAGCGGAACGCCGGCCACACTCGCCTACGGCACCTTCCTTGGCGGGTCGGGAAATACGACCGGCGGCGATGTGGCGACCGGAATCACGGTGGATTCGGACGGCCTGGCCTATATGACCGGCCTGACCTATTCGACGAATTTTCCGGTGACCGGGGATGCCTACCAGCCGGCCAACCTCGGCGCCGCGCTAACCACGACCAACGCGTTCCTGACGATCTTGAATCCGGCCGTCGGCGGCAGCGGCGGCTTGGAATATTCGACCTATCTCGGTGGATCGGGCAATCCGGCGCTGGCGTCGGCCGTGGCGCAGGCGGCGGGCGATATTGGGACGGATATCACTCTCGACGGGAACGGAAATATCTGGCTGGTCGGGGAGAGCGCCTCGACCTGGGCATATAATCCGCCGGGATTTCCGGTAACGCCGAATGCGTTCCAGGCGGATAACAATAACGTAGCGCTGGGTTTTCCGAGCGGCGCCAATTTCTTCGTGAGCGAATTCAGCAATCTGCCGTCGCCAGCTCTCGAATACTCGACTTATCTCGGCGGTCAAGGCTCGGTTCTGACTCCTTCAGCCACAGTTGTGATTCCGCTTGGCGATTATGGCACGGGAATTCGTGTGGACAGCTCGGGTACGCCATGGATTACCGGAGCGGTCACCTCGCTGGGAACGTTCCCATCGGCGACGGCAGGCAACGGATGCTTCGCCACAAATAATCCTAACGATTTCTTTTCCAATCCGGTGCTGGTCAGCCTGAGTATCAATCCGACCTCGAGCTCCATCGATTTCGAGACCTTCCTGCCCGGAGATATCGCCGACGCGCCGTTGGGGATCGATCTTGATCCGGCGGGTGATATCTACCTGACCGGGTTGACCTATTCTTCGCCGCTGACTTCGACCTCGAATCCGAACGGCTTTCCGATCACGACCAACGCCTATGAGACGATCAACCGGGCGTTTTTGAATCACAAGGGATTGTTCGGGAGCACTACCAACGCCTTCCTCACGCAAATCGATTCCACCAGCGCCACCTGCATCCTGGAAGGTTCGCTGGTCATCACGCCGCCCAAGTTAACGTTCAAGGGAGCGGGCGTCGGAGTCGGCCAAACGCAATCGATCACGATCTCCAATCCGGGTCCGGGCTCGCTGGGGATAAACGTGGCGCAGATGACGCCGCCGTTCACGGTGACGGCGGGCCTCGGCGAGAGCGTGATTCCGCAGGGCGGAACGGCTGCGATCAGCGTGAACTTCATGCCGCAGCAGGCCAAGCCGGCGGCGGCCAGGATGGCGATCACGACGAGCGCACCACGCAAGATTAACGTCACCGTGCCAGTTAGCGGCAAGGGCGCGCCCGGGAAACTCGCGGGACCGCGCGTGATCAAATTTCCGGCCACCCCGATCGGCACGCCCGCGCAAATGACGGTGACCTACACCAATGCCGGCGCGGGGATACTGGGCGCGACCGTCGGCCAGCCGACGGGAGCCTATACGATAATCTCGGGCGGCGGCGCGACGCAGATGAGTCCCGGCGCCGCGCTGAACGTGGAGATTCAATTCACGCCCGCCAAGAAGGGGCCGAATCCCGGCAAATTGTTCATTCAAACGACCGATCCCAACGCGAAAGTTCCGGTCGCGCTGAGCGGTATCGGCACGCCCTGACCCAGCGCGCCTCGACTCGCATCGCCGCGCCATGATTGTGCCGTGGCGCGGCGATGTATTATCAGTCAGGCGAAGCGAGCGGGAGCGGACGGCGCACAATCCGCGCCGGCGGATTCCGCGGACGGGAGCGGTACAGGATGGAGCAAGCGCAAGCGGCTACCGTGCGGACGGAGCCGACCAGCCGATTCGTCACAATCAACGGACTCAGGCTGCATTATCTCGATTGGGGCGGCGATCCGTCGCGTCATACGATCGTGCTCGTGCATGGCGGGACCGCGCACGCCCATTGGTGGGACGCGATGGCGCCGTGGCTGGTCGAATATGGGCGGGTGGTCGCATTCGACTTCCGCGGGCATGGGCGCAGCGAATGGCCCCGGCCGGCACATTACGGGCCGGTGGCGCATATCGACGACCTGCGCGGATTCATCGCGCAACATTTGCGCACACGTGTGGTGCTGATTGGCCATTCGATGGGCGGGGAGCTGTCGCTCAGGATCGTCGCGCGCAATCCCGAACTGATCGAGGGGTTCGTTTCGATCGACGCTCCCGCCGGCGGACCGCCCCTGCTGACGCGATTGCGATGGCGCTGGAAGCGGCGGCGTCAGGGCGGGCCGCGGCCGGACTTCGCCAGCGCCGAGGAGTTGATCAAGCGCTTCCGGCTCTCGCCGCCCGGCCATAATCTGACCGGCCAGCAACTGGCGGCGCTGGCGCTCAAAGGAGCGGAGCAACTGCCGAACGGACGCTGGGCGTTTCGCTTCGATCCGGAGGCGCGCGCCTGGCCGCATAAGCGCAGCGATTGGGGCCGCGTGGCGCTGAGGAAAATCGCGCCGCCGACATTGATTATCCGCGGACGCCATAGCGCGCTGATGACGCCGTCGGCGGCGCGGCGAATGTATCGAAAGACGCCGGGCGCGCGCTTCGTCGAAATTCCCGACGCGCACCATCACGTGCCGCTGGATAATCCGATTGCGACGGCGGCGGCGGTCGGGGAATTTATCGAATCGCTCGAGCGCCGCGCCGACGCGCGTTAGGCCGCTCGCGCACGGCCGCCCGGCGGTCGCGCCATACCAGGCCGCCGCGGACGGGACCGAGGAATTCTTCGGCCGCGCCGCGGAATGACCAGAAAAAGACGGTCAGACGCGGAGCAGCCATTCGCTCAAATCGACCGACAAGGCCTCGCCGTCGGTCAGCATCAGCGACTTCGGCGAGCGGCGCAATTGCACCTTGTTGGTGTCGAGCTCGCGCGGCAGTAGATAGATCAGGTCGCCGGCGGAGAGCGAGACGACGCGGACGCGTTCCTCACCGTGCCGTTCGGAGCCGGAAATTTCGTAGGGACTGAGATGGAACGGGTAGCCGCGCACGCGCACGGCGATATCGTCGTATTCCTCGATCACGCCGACGAAGAAGCGGGTGTTGTCGTCCTTGAAGAGCTTGCGATCGACAATCAGCACGCGATCGCCGTCCTTTAGCGCCGGCATTGGTGAGCCTCCCCGAATCGACGCGGCTGGTGGGAGCCGCAATCGCAGTTTAATCGTCGGGCGCGGCTAATGCGACGCGTCCGGCGAATCAGGCGCGGCGGACGCGCGGGGCGGATTCCGCCGCGGCCGGGCTGAAATAGCGCGTCCGCAGCCATCGGGAGACGTCGACCAGCGCGATCATCACGGGAACTTCAATCAGGGGGCCGATCACGGCGGCGAACGCCTCGCCGCTGCCGATACCGAAGGCGCCGACCGCGACGGCGATCGCGAGCTCGAAATTGTTGGAGGCCGCGGTGAAGGACAACGTGCAGCATCGCGGGTACGAGGCGCCGGCGCGCGCGCTCATCGCGAAGGAGAGCGCGAACATGATCGCGAAATAGAGCGCGAGCGGAATCGCGATGCGCACCACGTCGAGCGGCAGGGCGACGATCGCGCGGCCGTTGATCGAGAACATCACGACGATCGTAAACAGCAGCGCGGCGAGCGTGAGCGGCGCGATTCGCGGGATAAATTCCGCGTAATACCAATCGCGGCCGCGAAGCCGCGTCATCACGAGCCAGGTAACGAGACCGGCGGCGAACGGCACGCCGAGATAGAGGCCGACGCTGGCGGCGATTTCGCCGATTGTGACCTGGACGGCCGCTCCCGCCAGACCGAGCCATGCGGGCAAGATCTTGATGAACATCCAGGCGTAAACGGAATAGAACAAGACCTGAAAGATCGAATTGAAGGCGACCAGGCCGGCGCAATAATCGGCGTCGCCGGCGGCCAGATCATTCCATACGATCACCATCGCGATGCAGCGCGCGAGGCCGATCAGAATCAGGCCGACCATGTATTGCGGATAGCCGCGCAGGAAAATCACGGCCAGCGCGAACATCAGGACCGGGCCGATGACCCAGTTCTGGATCAGCGAGAGCGCGAGGATTTTCCAATCGCGGAAGACGTCGAACAATTCGTCGTAGCGCACGCGCGCCAGCGGCGGATACATCATTACGATAAGGCCGGCGGCGATCGGAAGAGAGGTCGTGCCGACGCTGAGCGCGTCGAACAGGCGATGGAGCCCCGGGAACGCGTAGCCAAGCGCCACGCCGGCGGCGATGGCGAGAAAAATCCAAAGCGTGAGGAAACGGTCGAGAAACGACAACCGTCGCATCACGCCGGCGGTTGATGCTTGATTAGTCGCGCTCATCGATTACTCCTGACGGATATTCGAACAAGGTCACACGCGGTTAAGCAATAACTATCGGCCGCGAATCCGACGGCCGCCGCGCCAGCTCGTCTTCCGTGAGGCGGGCATAAATTTCGACCAGATTACCGTTCGGATCTTTGAGCCAAACTTCGTGCAAGGGCGTGCCGAGCCAGGTAGTGCGCGGCGGCTTGAAAATCTCCCATCCGGCGATCCGCGCGTGATGGAAGGCGGCGATCACAGCGGACCGGTCGGACACGCCGATCCCAAGGTGATAGAGCGTGTCATGATGCAGTTCGAGATCGTCGGCGACGAGCAATACAAAGTTCACACGCAGGTCGGTATGGACGAAGGTGACGTATCGATGAGTCCATTCGCGCGGTTGAATTCCGAGCAGCCACGCATAAAATTTCGCGCTTCGCGCCAAATCGCGTACGCGCAAGCTCGCATGAAATTCCGCCGGGACGGGGCCAGCGGGCAAATCGCTGACGGCGGCGAGCACTTCAAGCCGGCGCCTTATCTGGTCGCGGACCGCGCGAAACGCATCCAGCGACCGTTCGGCCGGAAGACCGCCGGAATCAACCTCCGGATCGGCGATCAGCCAACGCCAGCGTCGACCGGCGGCCGAAAACACAGGACCAACCTCCCCGGCGCACAGGGTAATCGCCGTATCGACCGAGGCGGAATCGATCGCGTCGAGCGCCTTCGCCGTATGGCCGGAAATGTCGATGCCAACCTCGGCCATCGCCGCGATCGCCAGCGGATGGAGACGTGACGGCATCGAGCCGGCGCTCTGAACGCTCACGCGATCGCCGAAGATCTCGCGCGCCAAGCCTTCGGCCATCTGGCTGCGCGTGGAGTTCGTAACGCAAAGAAAGAGCAGGCTTTTCATGGTCCCGCCTCCTCGCGCTCGATCGGCAAATCCTCCCGGTTACCCCATTCGGCCCACGAACCGTCGTAATTGCGCGCCTTCTCAAAGCCCGCCAAACGCAACGCGAACACGGCATGGGCGGCGCGTATGCCTCCCTGGCAGTAGACGATCACCTCCTTCTCCGTGGCCAGACCGCGCGCTTCGAACATTTCGTGAAGGATCGCGCTGGGCCGGAAACGTCGAGTTTCGGGATCGATGGTCCCGGACCAGAGCATATGAATCGCGCCCGGGATACGCCCCCCGCGTTTCGTGCCCATCGAATCCTCGCCGCTCCATTCTCGATCGCCGCGCACATCGAGCAAAATCCGGCCAGGATCGCCGAGCGACGCCCGCACATACGCGGAGTCCGCAATCCACTGCGGGCTGACGCGCGGCTTAAAGACGGCGACGGGCGGAATCCGGGCGACATTCTCTATCGGGCGGCCGTCGGCGACCCATCGATCCCATCCGCCATCCAGCACCATCACGCGCCGATGGCCATAATAGTTGAGCGCCCACCAGAGCCGGGCCGCGAACAGGTTGTTGCCGTCGTCATAACCAACCACCGTGTCGTCGTCGCCCACGCCCAACTGTCCCATCATGCCGGCGATTCGATCGGATACCAACACGCCGCCGGCCTCGCGCATAAATGGACTTTCCGGATAACGAATGGCGCCAACGATATGAGAGTGGCGATAGCCTTCGCCCTTGCGCATATCGATAATGCGCAATCCGGGGTCGCCAAGATGCGCCAATAGCCATTCGGGCGCCGCAAGCATTTCATCACACGCGACCGGATCCGGCTGTTTCTCCCGATCAGTCATAGCTCGCGCTCCTTTTGAGCGACCCTCATCGATCGAGGGCTGATGATTCGTTTACGCCGGCGGCTGAATCATTCATGAAACGACTCCTGTGAGCGGCGGCGCCGCGGACCATCGGCGCGCGGTCGCCGCCGGATCAATCCCCACCGCCATCCGACCGGCGATTCGCGCCAATTTCGCGCAGGCGGCGTTCAAGCACGAAACGATCGAGCGACTCGACCGGCAGGCTGACGAAGAGCTTGATGCGGTTTTCGAGTTCGGTATAGACGCGCAGGAAAAAACGGCGGCGCGCCTCGTCGTCGCCGGCGAAAGCGGCGGGATCGCTAACGCCCCAATGGGCGGTGATCGGCTGGCCGGGCCATACCGGACAGACTTCGCCCGCCGCCTGATCGCATACGGTGAAAACGAAATCGAGTTGCGGCGCGTCGGAACGGGCGAATTCGTCCCAATTTTTGCTGCGCAGGCCGGCGGTGTCGTAATTGAGCTCGCGCAGCACCCGCAACGTCATCGGATTGACCTCGCCTTTCGGATGGCTGCCGGCGCTGAAAGCGCGGAACTTTCCCCTGCCCCATCGATTCAGCGCGCATTCGGCCATCACGCTGCGGGCGGAATTGCCGGTGCAGATGAAGAGGGCGTTGAAGACGCGCGCGCTCATCGGGGTTTGGCCGCGCGCTGGCGCGACGGCTCCGCCGGCGCGGCGCATTCCGCCGGAGCGCACAATTCCGGCCGTCCGCCGCAGCAGTTGCGGGTCAGAAAATCGATCAGGCCGGTCATCGCGGCGTAGTTCGCGCGGTAGATGATCGAGCGGCTTTGGCGGCGCGACGCGACGAGGCCGGCGAAGCGCAACTGATTCAGATGGAACGAAAGCGTCGGCGATGGCTGAGCCAGACGCCGGCCGA
The DNA here is from genome assembly GCA_021780585.1 of Deltaproteobacteria bacterium. Taxonomy (GTDB): domain Bacteria; phylum Desulfobacterota; class Binatia; order Binatales; family Binataceae; genus JADMIL01. Next base: position 7,135 of record JAJXYM010000222.1, on the reverse strand, counting down.
TTTCGCCGGCGGGCAAGCCCTCGGGGCCGGCTTCGACCAGCAGGCGAAAAATATCGAGCCGGGTTTCCTGGGCCAGCGCGGCGAGCGCGCCGATCACCGTCGATTTCTTCATAGTTTGAGAACTATAAAGATATAAACCGGTTGAGGCAAGCGCGGCCGGCCGAATCCCGAGGGATCAGCCGGCCGCCGCTGGATCGGCGCGCGTCAGAGCGAGGCGTAGAGCGCGTCGAGTATCGCGCGCGGGCGCGGATCAACGATGATGTACGGCCCCATCTTGTTCATCACGTAGCCGAAGCCGATCTTCGCGTCGGGATCGGCGAAGCCGAGCGAACCTCCCGCGCCGGGATGGCCGAAGGCGCGCGGGCTGGGGCCGAAGGGATCGTCGGGCTTGGTGAGCATGAAGCCGGTGCTGAAACGGGTGGTGATGAGCAGCACCTCGTCGGCGCCGAACGATTCCTCGGTCCAGGCGCGCTGGATCGCGGCGGGGCTGAGCACGCGGACGCCGTCGAGTTCGCCGCCGCGCGCGAGCGCGCCGTAGAGCCGGGCGAGCGCGCGGGCGTTGGTATGGCCGTTGGCGGCGGGAATTTCCGCGCCCCGCCATGCGCGCGCGTTGACCGCGCCGAGCTTCATCGCGGTGGCGGGATTGTTGAACGCCTTCGCGGTGACGGAATCGGGATGGTCCTGGGAATATTTGAAGAGGTTGACCGCGCCGGGCGGCGGCGGTGGCGACGCGATCATCTGGGCGCAGCGCGGGTCCTCGCTCGCGGCCAGCCCAATATGGCAATCGAGGCCCAGCGGAGCGGCGATTTCGTCGCGGAAGTACGCGCCGACGCTTTTGCCCGTGATACGGCGGATGACCTCGCCGACCAGCCATCCGATCGTGATCGCGTGGTAGCCGTGGCGCGTGCCGGGCGTCCACCACGGCTCCTCGGCGGCGAGCGCCGCGGCCATCCGGTTCCAGTCATAAACCGCGTCGTCGGGCAGTGGCGCGCGCAGGGCGGGCAGTCCGGCGCGATGGTTGGTCAACTGCCGCACGGTAATCCGTTCCTTGCCGGCCTGGCCGAATTCGGGCCAGTAGGTCACGACCGGCGCGTCGAGATCGAGCCGGCCCTGATCGACCAAGCGATGGGCGCAGATGGCGAGCATCCCCTTGGTGGTCGAGAAGACGTTGACGATCGTGTCGCGGGTCCACGGACGCGTGCGCTCCTTGTCGGCGTGGCCCGCCCAGATATCGATTACCGGGCGCCCATCGATCGTGATTGCGAGCGCGGCGCCGTATTCGTTGCGCGTGGCGAAGTTCTCGGCAAAGGCTTCCTTGACGCGGGCAAAGCGCGAATCGCAATGGCCCTCGATCGCGAGACTGCTCATGGCTGAACTCCGGGATCAGGATTTGGCACGGGTCATAGCATGACGGCGCGCCGCGCCGCCATCGCGGAGACGGACGCGGGCCGGGTCAGGCGAGCGCGCCGCCGCAACTCGAACCGCCGCCGGCGGCGCATCCGAAGCAATGCGGCCCGGTCGCGATCGTCGCGCCGGCCAGCGCCGCGAGATCCTCGCAATCGAAAATCGTCAGCGGACGGCCGGCGGCGGCGCCCAGCGGCAGCGCGAGCATCTGGTTGAAGTCGCAATCGTAGAGCCCGCCGTCCCATCCGACGCTCACCAGCGTGCGGCACATCAGGGCGCCGACGGTCAGCGGATTGAAGTGGTTGACCAGCAGGCCCATGTATTCGGCGTGACGGCCGAGCCGCTCGAGTTCACGGGCGAAGCGCCGGATCGGCATGTTGGCGATCGTCAGCAGGCGATCGAAGCTGAGGCCATAGCCGGCGCCGAGTTCCTGGCGATAGCGGCGCTCGAGTTCGGCCTGCGCCGGCGGCAGCGTCGGACCGACGGGATTGTAGACCAGATCGAGCGCGAGCCGGCCCGCGCCGAAGCCAAGGCGATTCAGGATGCGCAGCGCGGCGACGCTTTTGTCGAAGACTCCCGGCCCGCGTTGCGTCTCGACATTCTCGGCGCTGTAGCAGGGCAGCGAGCAGATCAAATGGACGCCGGCGGCGCGATAAAACTCCGGCAGCCACTCCATGCCCGGCGCGAAGATCACGGTGAGATTGCAACGGACGATTACGTCGCGCCCGGCGGCGCGCGCGCTTTCGACGATCGAGCGGAAATTCGGATTCAGCTCGGGCGCTCCGCCGGTCAGATCGATCGTGCGCAAGGCGGGATTCGCCGCGATCAACTCGATCACGCGCGCCGCCGTCGCCCGCGTCATGTTCTCCTTGCGGCCGGGACCGGCGTCGACGTGGCAATGATGGCACGCCTGATTGCAGAGGCGGCCGAGGTTGACCTGCAGCGTCGCCGGCGCGAGTCGTCGCAGGGGCGCCAGCCGATGGCGCGCCAGGACGGCGGCGAAATCCGCCGCGCCGGAGCCCGCGCCGGGCGCGGACGACGCGGTGGGAGCTTCGACATCGATACCGGGCGGGAGTAGCATGCGCGGCTCGGCCTAATAGTCCTTCGGCAGGCCCAGCAGGCGTTCGGCGATAATGCCGCGCTGAACTTCCGAGGTTCCCTCCTCAATCGTGTTGCCGCGCGCGCGCAACAGTCCGTATTGCCAGCGGCCGTCGTCGATCGCGTACGGCGAGCCTTCGTCGAGGGCCGCGCGCGGACCGGCGAGCGTCAATGCGAACTCGTTCATGCGCTGATTGAGTTCGCTCCACAGGAGCTTCGAGATCGATCCTTCGGGACCGGGCGTGCCGCCGCGCGTCAGGCGCGAGAAATTGCGATAGGCGAGATACTTCATCGATTCGACGTCAATATAGAATTGCGCCAGCGTCTGGCGCGCGACCTCGGGCGCGACGGGACAATCGCCGGCGCGGATCGCGTCGCGGGCGAAGTTCGCCAGGTCCTCGAAGACGTTGCGGAAGCGCATCACGGTGGCCAGCGAAAGCGTGGCCCGCTCGTTCATCAGAGTGGTGAGCGCGACGCCCCATCCACCATTCATCGGCCCGAGCAGATTTTCGCGCGGCACGCGCACGTCGTCGAAAAACATCTGGTTGAATTCCGCCTCGCCGGTCATCTGGCGCAACGGCGCGACCTTGACGCCGGCGCTATGCATATCCACCAGCACGTAGGAGATGCCGCGATGTTTCGGCGCGTCGGGATCCGTGCGCACCAGCAGCATGCACCAGTCCGCGAGATGGCCGAGCGAAGTCCAGACTTTCTGGCCGTTGATGACGAAGTGATCGCCGTCGATAATGGCGCGGGTCGCGAGCGCGGCGAGGTCGGAACCGGAGCCGGGTTCGGAGAACCCCTGGCACCAGATTTCCTCGCACGAAAGAATTTTCGGAATGAAGCGCTTCTTCTGGTCGTCAGTACCATGTTCGAGGATGGTCGGCGCGCCCATCGAAAGGCCCAGCTCATTGAGCGGCGCCGGCGCGCGCACCCGCGCCATCTCCTCGTTGAAGATCGCGCCTTCGATCAGCGTCAGCCCCTGGCCGCCGTATGCCTTCGGCCAACTGATGCCGAGGAAGCCGGCCTCGTAGAGCTGGCGCTGCCAGTCGCGCAAGATCCGCACCGTGCGCTCGTCGATCGCCAGGGCGAAGCCGCGATCCTTGAGCGCGCGCGGGGCGTTTTCTTCGAGCCATCGCCGCGCCTTGAGGCGAAAAGCCGCTTCTTTCGGGGAATCGCTCAGGTCCATCGGGTCACCGCCGCGTCGCCAAATCGGGCAAAGTCATTTCTACCGCATAACGGCTAGCCGTGGTAAGCCGCCGGATGCGGCGCGGACGGTCGAAACGCGCTAGAATCCGCCGTCGATACGAGTTCGACGCGGCGGGGCCGCGCGGCATGAAAGGCGGGATCGTGGCTACGCTGGGTTTTCGCGCGGAAGATTTCGCGGTATTCAAAATCGACGGCTTCAGCGCCCGGATGGAGCGGATTTTCGACCGGGTACGGCCGCGGCTGGTGCGTCTGGGCGAGGAGCTGGCGCCGGAACTGGCGCGCGCGCAGCATCTGGAGTTCTTTCCGCATGTCGCCAAACATGCGCGGCGGACGGTGAATCCCCCTCCCGAGACGTGGGTCGCCTTCGGACCGTCGGCCCGCGGCTACAAGCGTTACGGCTATCTGGCGCTATGCATCTCGGCGGCGGGCCTGCACGCGCGCGCGGTGGTCAAGTCCGAGGCCGACCGGCGGCCCGAGATGGCGCTTGGAATCCGCGAGCGGACGGCGCAACTGGTCAAGGATTTCCGGGGCGCGCGCCTCGCCCGATACGATAAATGGGACTTCACGACGATGCCGGCGGGCGCGCCGGCGAGCGATGAGACCTTCACGGCGATGGCCGACGCCCTGGCGAAGAAGACCGGCGGCATCGACGTCGGTTTCGGCTGGAGCGCGCGCGAGGCGCTGGGGCTGGACCGCGCCGAAGTGATCGACGCGTTTCGCGAGCTGGGGCCGCTCTATCGCGTGATCAGAGCCGTCGGCTGAAAAGGTTGCGCGCGGCGTGCGGCCATGAACCGAATTGCGATACTCGGAGCCGGCGCCTGGGGGACCGCGCTGGGCGTGACGCTGGCCCGCGCCGGACGCGAGGTGACGCTGGCGGCGCGCCGCCGCGCGCAACTCGACGCGATGCGCGCCGCGGGTGAAAACGCCGCCTATCTGCCGGGCGTGCGGATCCCCAATAATCTCGCCCTGACCGACGATTGGCGCGAATCCGCCGCCGCCGCGGCGACCGTGGTGATGGCGATACCGTCGCGGATGGCGCGCGCGGCGTTCGCGCCGGTCGCGCCCGCGATTTCGCCCGACGCGACGATCGTCAGCGTAACCAAGGGCGTCGAGCCCGACACGCTCATGACCATGACGCGGATGATCGCCGAATTGGCGCCCCCGGGGAAGCGGGTCGCGGCGTTGTCCGGTCCCGGCTTCGCCGCTGAAGTCGCGCGCGGCAAACCGGCCGCACTGGTCGCGGCCGCCGCGGACGACGCGGTCGCACGTCGCGTGCAGGAGCTGTTCGCGACGCCGACGCTCAGGATCTATCGCAGCGCCGACGTGATCGGCGTCGAGTTGGGCGGCGTGATCAAGAACGTGATCGCGATCGCGGCCGGAATTTCCGACGGCCTCGACCTCGGCTCAAGCGCCCGCGCCGCGCTGATCACGCGCGGCTTGGCCGAGATGACGCGGCTGGTGGTCGCGGCGGGCGGCCGCGCCGAAACGATGGCCGGATTGGCGGGGCTGGGCGATCTGGTCCTGACCTGCACGGGAGCGCTCTCGCGTAATCGCGCGCTTGGCCTCAGGCTTGCAACGGGAGCGTCAGCCGTGGAACCGGCAGCGGGCGAGCCGGTCGCGGAGGGGGCGGCCAACGCGCGCGCGGTCCGTGCGCTCGCCGCCCGACTCGGGGTCGAGACGCCGATCGTGGCCGCCGTCTGCCGGGTGCTCTATGAAGCAGCGCCCGCAACCGCTATGGTCGAAGAATTGCTTAGCCGCCAACTCAAGGCGGAATTCTAACGGAAGCGAAGCGGGAACAGGTTCATGGCGAATAACGGCGCCTGCAAGGCCACGGATTGCAATCGCGAGGTGATCGCGAAGGGTTATTGCCGCAAGCATTATCGCTTGTGGAAGGCGGGCGAGATGCCGAAGCCGCGCTACAAGATTTGTACGGCCGAGAATTGCCGCAAGCGGCGCTTCAAAGGCAGCCTCTGCGAAGAGCATTGGAACGCCGCGCACGGCAGCAAGGCGGCCGCCGCGGCTCCGGCGCAAGCCAGCGCCTGACGCGGGTTGAGCCTGCCGGCGGGAGCATCGGAAGCTGACGCCCGCGATCGGGCGCGGCGGAACATGCCCCGCGCCGCCCGCCAGTAATGGGCGGCGTTATCGTCTGACGGAGAATCGCGATGGCCAATATTGTCGTGTCGGGCGCGGCCGGCCGGATGGGCCGGATGATCATCGCGCTGGTCGCGCGCGAACCGGCGCATCGGTTGGCCGGCGCGCTCGAAGCCGATGGCAACGACGCGCTCGGCAAGGACGCCGGCGAAATCGCGGGCGCGGGTCCGCTCGGCGTGCGGATCGTGTCCGACTACGCGATCCTCGCCCGGCCCGACACCGTGACGCTCGATTTCACCAGCGCCAAATCCTCGCTCGAGCATCTTGAGATCGCGGCGGCCAGGGGCGCGGCGATCGTTGTCGGCTCGACCGGATTCACCCCCGCGATGGAGGCGCGGGCGCGCGAAATCGGACCGCGCACCCGCACGGTAATCGCGCCGAACATGAGCGTCGGAGTCAACGTTCTGATGAAGATCGTCGCGGAGGTCGCGCGGACGCTCAACGATTTCGACGCCGAGGTGATCGAAATCCATCATCGCACCAAGGCCGACGCGCCCAGCGGCACCGCGCTCGCCCTGGGCCGCGCGATCGCCGAGGCGCGCGCGGTCGATTTCGGCGCCAACGCGGTCTTCGGCCGCGAGGGCCTCACCGGCGTCCGTCCCGCGGAGAATATCGCCGTGATGGCGCTGCGGGCGGGAGACGCCGTCGGCGACCATACCGTGATCTTCGGCGGACAGGGCGAACGTCTCGAACTGACGCATCGCGCGCAAAGTCGGGAAGCGCTCGCGCGCGGGGCCTTGCGCGCGGCGGTATGGCTCGAAAATCGTCCCAACGGACTCTACACGATGCGCGACGTGCTCGGCCTGTAGCGAGCACGGCTCGCCGCCGCTTGCACCGCCGCGATTCCGCGCCCCAGCCCGGCAGCGATCCGCCGCGCGCGTACGCACTGATTCTCCGCGCCGCTCTCGGTCATTCGCCAGGCTTGCCGTCATGATGATCACGCGGGCAACTTTTGCGTATTGATAACGTCAATTGTCGTCTCGATTAAATTTGGAAGTTTCCGGCAAAATAATTTGACTATTGGTTCAAATTCGCTTTCGTGATTTCATGATCGCCGATCGCTGGTGATCGATGCTGTCGGACACGCTTCAGGAAGGTCTGCAAAAATACGCGATCGGCCAAAAGCTGCGGGAGCTGCGGCTGCGCCGGAAGATGGGGCTGGCTCGGCCGCCATACCGCGCTTTCCGCCGCGTTGCTGTCGAAAATCGAGCGCGGCCGGCTGTTTCCGACTTTGCCGACGCTGCTCAGGATCGCCTTGGTCTTCAACGTCGGC
>JAJXYM010000019.1 GCA_021780585.1 Deltaproteobacteria bacterium | reverse complement strand
CCGCCGATGGGTAACTCGTTCACGCGCGCGCTCGCCGCTTTGACCGGCCTGCTGATGCTCGCCGCGATCTATATGACCTTCGCCTTCGTGCCGACCGAGGCCGAACAGGGTATCGTGCAGCGCATCTTTTACTTTCACGTCCCCTGCGCGTGGGTCGCTTTCGCCGCTTTCGGCCTCGTCGCGATCGCCGGCGTCTTCTACCTCTGGCTGGGCAATCAAATCTGGGACGATCTCGGTTACGCCGCCGCCGAAATCGGGATGGTCTTCTGTACCCTGGTGCTGATCACCGGATCGATCTGGGCCCGGCCGATCTGGGGCGCATGGTGGACCTGGGATTCGCGCCTGACCACCACGCTGATCCTCTGGCTGCTCTATGGCGGCTATCTGATGCTGCGCGCGATGGCGGGAGATTCGCCGCAGGTGGCGCGTTTCGCCGCCGTGATCGGCATCGTCGCCGCCGCCGACGTGCCGGTGATTATCGTCTCGGTCCGGCTCTGGCGCACGATCCATCCCGCCGTATTGGTCACGCGCCAGGGCGAACACGGCCTGACCGATCCGCGGATGGTCGCGACGCTGCTGGTCGCGCTCGCCGCCTTCACCGCGCTGTTCGCATGGATGCTGCTGATCCGTTTCGCGACGCTCAGGATGCGCACGCGGATCGGCGCGCTGGAGCGCGAGCTTAATCTGGCCGACGCGGCGGCGGGAGACTTCTGATGGATAACCTTGGCTACCTCGGCGCGGCCTACGCGATTATCTTTGCCGTGATCTTCCTTTATGTGATCTTCGTCCAGCGCCGTCAGGCCCGGCTCGAAGAGCGGATGCGCACGCTCGAATCCCGCCTCGCCGACCTTCGCGCCAGCGTCGATCGCCGCTCCGCCAGCTAACCTGCCGACGAGATTGGCAAACTTTGCCATGGATGATATTCTGTTGGCGGATCGAGAAAAACGCCGCAATGCCAACCCGCAACGTTAGCCTTACCGCCGCGCAGGACGCGTTCGTCGAGCGCGTGGTCAAAGCGGGCGAATATCAGAACGCGAGCGAAGCGATCCGCGCCGCGATCCGCGTATTGCAGCAAAAGCGCCGCGAAGATGCGCTCAAGCTCCGGGCTTTGCGCGCGCAAATCAAGGCCGGTCTCAACGCGCTCGAACGCGGCGATTTCACCGAGATCGCCGCCGCCGATCTGGATGACTATCTTGAACGATTAAGCGCGACGCCGGGCAATCGCACGCCCTGACCTGACTTGATGGCGCGCTTTCGGCTCTCCCGGCTGGCGCAGGCGGATCTTGAGCATGTCCTCGCCGCCAGCGCGGAAAGGTGGGGGAGCGACCGTCGGCGGCGTTATGCGGCAATCCTTGCGGCGGCGATGCGAAAAGTGTCCGCCGATCCGAAAGGTCCCGCGACCCGGACCCGCGCTGAACTCGCGTCAGGGCTTCGCAGCTTTCATATCCAACACGTGCGCGCCGGCGACTCTGGCGCGAAGGTAATCAGACCGGTGCACATTCTCTACTTCCGCGCGGTCGCGCCGGACTTGATCGAAATCGTTCGTGTGCTCCACGAACGCATGGACCCGCACCGCCACTTGGACGAGGTCTCCGAAGACCAGGATTGAAAGTGACGCCGCCGGTCTCTTTGGTCATTCCGAACGGAGTCCGCGACGTCAAGAATCCCGGGATTCTTGACGTCGCGCCTCGGAATGACGAATCGGAGTGCGCGCGGAAGTCCGTCGATGTGTTCGCGTGCCGGTGCGCGCGGCGCCGGCGGCGGTTGCGGGACGCGCCCGCAATGCGCATCTTAATGACGGAGATCAATTCGCCATAGATGGAATTCCGCGACTACTACAAGCTCCTCGGCGTCGAGCGCTCCGCTTCCGCCGACCAGATCAAAAGCGCCTACCGCAAGCTCGCCCGCAAGTTCCATCCGGACGTCAATCCCAACAATAAAGAGGCCGAGCGCCGCTTCAAGGAGATCAACGAGGCCTACCAGGTCCTCGGCGACGCCGACAAGCGCAAGAAGTACGACGAGCTTGGCGCGGATTGGGAGCGCGGCGCCTCCGAGGATGAAGTCTTTCGGCGTTACGCCCGCGCCGGCGCGCCTCACGGTGGACCGTTCACCGGCGGCGGGGCGGAAGCGGGCGGGGGTTTCAGCGATTTCTTCGAACGCTTCTTCGGCGGTCTCGGCGGCGGGGCCGGTGGACGCGCGCGCGGCTTTTCCTTTGGCGAAGAGGTCGGGATGCGCCATGGCGGCCGCGCTCCGGACCTGCAGGCCGAGGTCGAACTGCCCCTGCGCGACGCGATGCACGGCGGCGCGCGCCGGATTACCGTCACCGCCGCCGACGAATGCGACCATTGCGGCGGCACGGGCGTGATCGCGCGCCAGGAAAAACGCGGCAACGCCCGGATTATCCGCTCCGCCGACGCCTGCCCGAAATGCGCCGGCGCGGGCGTGATCCAGGCGCGCCGCCAGCTCGAAGTCACGATTCCCGCGGGAATGACCGACGGCGCCCGGATCCGTCTCAAGGGGCAGGGCGGCAAGGGCGCCCGTCCCGAACTCAACGGCGACCTGTTCCTGACGATTCGCCTCAAACCCTCCAGCGTCTTCACCGTCGCCGGCCGCGACGTGCGCTGCCAGCTTCCGGTATGGGATTACGAGGCCGCCCTCGGCGCCGAAGTCACCGCGCCGACTCTCGACGGCCGTATCGCCCTCAAAATTCCGGCCGGGAGTCAGAGCGGCCGCGTGATGCGGCTCAAGGGGCGCGGACTGCCCGGCCGCGGCAAGGAGCCGGCCGGCGATCTGCTCTATGAACTCAAAGTGCTCGCGCCCACCGACCTTACCGCCGAGGAGCGCCATCTGATGGAGCAGTTGGCCGAACGGCGCCGCGCCCGCGACCTGCCCGATCCGCGCGCCGAGCTGATGCGGGAGTGACGGCGATGGCCCGACGTTCCGTCCGAACCGGCCGCGCCGCCGCCGGCCGCCGCGAGACCGTCCTGATGAGCCGCACCGCTCTGCTGGTGCTTTCAGGCGCGAGCGATCGGGAGCTGACGCTGTGGGAGCATGAGGAGCTGATCGCGCCGGTCCAGGTCGCCGACCTCGACGGCGGCGACGAGCCGCTCTACGACCGCGGCGCGCTCCGCCGGATCCGCCTGATCCGCACGCTCGCCGACGAGCTTGAAGTCAACCTGCCGGGGATCGGCGTGATCCTGAACCTGCTCGACCGGCTTGCCGGTTGAGCCGTCGCATTGGGCGCCTCGGGACACGCCGGGACGGCTCGGGACGGCGCTGGCGCCGCTGGTATACGGAACATATGACAAGCATCGTGGCTTTTGGGCGAAGCCGCGGCGATCGTAACGGCGAGCGGCCGGCGCCTGAATTTTCGACCACCGTTGGCCGATCAATCCGCTATACTGTTTGATTATGGACACGCGCGTCACTACCGCCGTTGAGAACCGGGTCGCCGCCGCGCTTGCCGCGGCGGGCGTGACGCCGGCGGCGAAGGTGCTGGTCGCGCTTTCGGGCGGTCCCGATTCGGTCGCCCTGATCCATGCGCTGACCCGGTTGGGTCGCGTGACCGGCGCGCCGCTCGTCGCGGCCCATCTGAACCATCGGATGCGCCCGGTCGAGGCCGATCGCGACGAGAATTTCGTCCGCGCGCTCTGCGCGAAGCTCGGAATCGAATTGATGGTCGAAGATGCCGCGGGTCTGGCGGCTGGCGGGAATCTCGAGGAGCGGGCGCGCCGCGCCCGGCACGAATTTCTGGCCCGCGCGGCGCGCCACTTCGGCGCTGAATTTATCGCGCTGGCGCATAATCGCGACGATCAGGCTGAGACCGTGCTGATGCGGCTGATGCGTGGCGCCGGGATTGCCGGACTGGCCGCGATCGCGCCGTCCCGACCGGACGGCATTATCCGGCCGCTGCTCGCCGTGTCGCGCGCGCGAATTCTCGCCTATCTGGCCGCGCTCGGCGCCGCATACGTGAGCGACAGCACGAATCTTGCGCCACGCTTCCTGCGCAATCGGCTCCGCCACGAGCTGATTCCGATTCTCGAACGCGATTACGCGCCCGGCTTAACGCGCAGGCTGGCCGGGCTGGCGTCGGAGTTGCGCGACCTCGACGAGTTCCTCGCCGCCGCCGCGGCGGCCGAACTGAGCCGGCGGCGCGACGGCTCTGGACGACTCGATCTGGCCGGATTCGGCGCCCTGCCGGTCGCTTTGGCGGCCGCGGTTATCCGGGAGTGGCTTCGGGGCGCGCTTGGCGACCTGCGCCGGGTGAACCGCTATCAAATCGATCTGATGCGCGAGCTTTGTGCGAACGGGATCACCGGAACGGTCGCGGCGCTGCCCGGCGGATGGCGGATGCGGCTCGCTTACGGAATCGCGTCGCTGGAACAAATTGGCGACGCTCCCGACGCGCCGAAGTTCGCGATTCCGCTGGTATGTCCGGGCGTGACGGTGGCGCCGGCGACGGGTATGCGCTTCGCGGCGCGGATTTTTTCGGACACCGCGGTGGAGTTCGTGTCCAATAAGCAAGGTTCGCGCCATACGTATCGCGCCTGGTTCGACGCGGACGCAATTCACAATGGGCTAATCGTGCGTAACTTTACATATGGTGATCGAATCGCGCCGCTCGGAATGACCGGTACGCGCAAGGTTCAGGACCTCTTCGTCGACCGCAAGACGCCCCGCTCGCGGCGGGCGGCATGGCCGATGGTGGTCGCGGACGGCGCGATCGTATGGATTCCCGGCCTGATGCGCGGCCGTCACGGACTGATCACTCCGGCGACTCGCGCGGTGCTCGAAATCGAAGCGCAACCCACAAGCGAAGCGCGACCGGCGCGTTGCTTGTAATTCAAACGACGTGATACCTTTTCCATGAAAATGAACCAGGTTTCCCGCAATATCGCGCTGTGGCTGGTGCTGGTCCTGATGCTCCTGCTGCTGTTCAATTTCTTCAGCCGCCAGCAACCGCGTTCGCCCGAAATAATCTTCTCCGATTTCCTTAACCAGGTTGAAAAGGGGCAGGTCGCCGAGGTCACGATCCAGGGCAACACCATCTCCGGCGAAGGCGCCAACGGCGAGCATTTCAAGACCTACGCGCCGCAGGATCCGGAACTGGTCAAGACGCTGCGCGACCGCGGCGTCAAGATTGCGGCCCGTCCGCCCGACGGCAATCCCTTGTGGATGGAGGTATTGCTGCAGTGGTTCCCGATGCTGCTGCTGGTCGCGGTCTGGATCTTCTTCATGCGCCAGATGCAGATTGGCGGCGGCAAGGCCATGTCGTTTGGCAAAAGCCGCGCCAAACTGCTGACCGAAAACACCCATAAGGTAACTTTCGCCGACGTTGCCGGAATCGACGAGGCCAAGGACGAACTCGAAGAGATCATCCTTTTCCTCAAGGATCCGAAACGCTTCACCCGCCTCGGCGGCCGGATTCCCAAGGGCGTCCTGCTGGTCGGACCGCCGGGAACCGGCAAAACCCTGCTGGCGCGCGCGATCGCGGGCGAAGCGGGCGTGCCGTTCTTCTCGATCTCCGGCTCGGACTTTGTCGAGATGTTCGTTGGCGTGGGCGCCTCGCGCGTCCGCGACCTCTTCGTGCAGGGCAAAAAGCATGCGCCCTGCATCATTTTTATCGATGAAATCGACGCCGTCGGACGCCATCGCGGAGCCGGACTCGGCGGCGGCCATGACGAACGCGAGCAGACGCTAAATCAGTTGCTGGTCGAGATGGACGGTTTCGAAGCGAACGAGGGCGTGATCCTGGTCGCCGCGACGAATCGGCCCGACGTGCTCGACCCCGCGCTGCTGCGTCCCGGCCGTTTCGATCGGCGCGTGGTCGTGCCGCGGCCGGACGTGAAGGGCCGCGAAGGAATCCTGAAAGTCCATACCCGCAAGGTGCCGCTCAACGATGACGTTGATGTGGCGCGGCTGGCGCGTTCGACCTCGGGCTTCGCCGGCGCCGACCTGGAAAATCTGGTCAATGAAGCCGCTCTGCTGGCCGCTCGGCACAGCAAGGAAAAGGTCGAGATGACCGATTTCGAGCTGGCCAAGGACAAGGTCCTGATGGGAGCCGAGCGGCGCTCGATGGTGATGTCGCAGGAGGAGCGGCGCAAGGTCGCCTATCACGAATCGGGCCATGCGCTGGTCGCGGCGCTGCAGTCGGGCGGCGACCCGCTCCACAAGGTTACGATCATTCCACGCGGCATGGCGCTCGGCGTGACCCAGCAGTTGCCGATGGACGACCGCTATACCCATTCGCGCGGCTATCTGATGACCACGCTGGCGGTGCTGTTCGGCGGTCGGGTCGCGGAGCAGATGGTCTTCAACGAGATGTGGACCGGCGCGGGCAGCGATATCGAGCGGGCCACCGAACTCGCCCGCAAGATGGTCTGCGAATGGGGCATGAGCGAGGAGCTTGGCCCGATGACCTTCGGCAAGCATGAGGAGCAGATTTTCCTGGGCCGCGATATCGCGCATTCCAAGGACTACTCGGAGCGCACCGCCGTCGAAATCGATCGCGAGGTGCGCCGGCTGGTCGATCAGGCCTACAATGACGCGCGCAAACTGCTGACCGACCATGTCGTGCTGCTGCACGCGCTCGCCGACCGGCTGCTTGAGAAGGAAGTCGTCGACGGGGCGGAAGTGGCCGCGATGGTCGAGGCGCATCGTGAAGGCCGTCCGCTGCCGGCCAGCGAACCGCCCGTCGCGCCCGCGGCGCCGCCGTCCGGAGGCGCTCCGGCGCCGCGCGAAAAGCCGCGGGTGGCCGAAGGCGAAACCTCCGCGCCCGGAATTGTCGCGCCCAAGCCCTCGCTCGCCTGAGCGGGCGGTGACGGCGTGAAGCGTGGCGCTCGCCACGGCGCGGTCACGGTCGCGCCGTCCGCATTTGGAGTGGCGCCGTCGGATACGCCGATCCCGAATCCCCGCCGCTTTCGGCGTCCGCCGGCCGCGCCTCGGCCGCGCTCCTTGCGGCTCGCCGACGGCAGGATTATTCGCCTGCCCGCCGTGATGGGCATCCTCAACGTCACGCCCGATTCGTTTTCCGACGGCGGACGCTATCTCGAACCGGCCCGTGCGGTCGACCACGCGCTCGCGATGGAGGCGGCCGGCGCGGCGATTATCGATATTGGCGGCGAATCAACCCGGCCCGTCGGCGCCATCGCCGTTTCCGCCGATACCGAGTTGGCGCGCGTGATGCCGGTGATCGAGCGGCTGGCGGGAAAGCTGCGCGCGCCGATCTCGGTCGATACCCGGCGCGCCGTCGTGGCGCGCGCGGCGCTTGCGGCGGGCGCCGCGATTATCAACGACATCAGCGCGCTCGAGCACGACCCCGGGATGGCCGCCGTGGTCGCCAAGGCCCGCGCGGCCGTCGTCCTGATGCATATGCGGGGCGGGCCGACCGACCATGCGCGCCATACCCGCTACCGCAACGTGCTGGACGAGGTCGTGCGTTATCTTGCCGCGCGGGCGCGGTTCGCGATCGCGGCGGGAATCGCGCGGTCGCGCATTATCCTCGATCCGGGGCTGGGCTTTGCCAAGACCGGGCGCCATAACCTGATCCTGATGGGTGGTTTGTGGCGGCTCGGCGCGCTAGGCTTTCCGATATTGGTGGGCGCCTCGCGCAAGCGCTTCGTGCGCGCGCTGGCGGGCGAGGGCGCGGGAGCGGTGGAGTTAGCGAACGCCGCGGCGCATGCGCTGGCGATCGCCGCCGGCGCGTCGATTATCCGGGCGCATGACGCGGGCGCGACGGCGGCGGTGGTGCGGATGGCGGCGGCGATCGCGGCGGAGGGTCGCGTCTGACGCGAGGCGATGCACGGCTTTATCTCGGTAATACCCATGCCGCGCTGGCAGGACGTGCTCGACGTCCTGATTGTCGCGTACGTGATTTATCGGATCGCGCTGCTGATTCGCGCGACCCGGACGGCGCAGATGGTGGTCGGGCTGGGGATCGTGGCCGGCGCTTTCGTCGGCTCGCAGATGCTCGGTCTGTTCACGCTCAACTGGCTGCTGAACAATTTCTTCGGCTCCCTGATCGTGATTCTGGTGGTGATTTTCCAGGCCGATATCCGCCGCGCCCTGACCGGACTGGGGGCGCGTTCGTTTTTCACCTCGCGCACCAACGTCGCCAGTATCGCGCAGGAGCTGACCGACGCGGCGGCATGGCTTTCGGCGCGCCGAATCGGCGCCCTGATCGTGCTCGAACAGGAGGTCGGACTGCAGGATTTCGTCGATACCGGACGCGTGATCGACGGCCGGGTCTCGCCCGAGCTGCTCGAGACGATCTTCATGCGCGGCTCGCCGTTGCATGACGGCGCGGCGATTATCAAGGGCGATCGCGTGGTCGCGGCGGCCTGCCTGCTGCCGCTGTCGTCGAATCCCAACGTCAGCCTCGCGCTCGGCACGCGCCATCGCGCGGCGATCGGGCTGACCGAGGACAACGACGCGGTGGTGCTGGTGGTCTCGGAGGAGGACGGCGCCGTCTCCGTCGCCCATCACGGCGCGCTGCGGCGCGGACTGGACGCCAACGCGGTGCTGGAAACCTTGCAGGCGCTGCCGGCGTAGGAGCGCTTGCGAACGCTGGCGAAGCGGCGCGCGCGGACGGGCGAAACCATGGCGACCCCGATGATCACGACTCCGGGCAAGCCGCCGCCGGGCGGGCGCGCAACGCGCATGGACGCCGGGCGCGAGCGGCGCGCGCGCATCGCCGGGTTCGGGCGCGGAATCCGGCGAAACGTCGGGCTCAAGCTGCTCTCGCTGGCGCTGGCGGTGGGCCTGTGGATGTTCGTCAACGCGGGGCAGCATGGGGCGCTCGAATCCTTTCAGGCGCCGATCAGTTATCGTGATTTGCCGCCCGGCTTCATCATCACGAATTCCCATCCGGAGTTTGTGCGGATTCAGGTCTCGGGACCACGCACGCTGCTTTCGCTGATCGATCCCGCGCGCCTGACGCTGCATCTGGATTTGACCGGCGTGGGTATCGGCCAGGCCTCGTTCAAAATCGGTCCCGACTCGTTCGCGGTGCCGCGCCAGACCAGCGTCACCAGCGTGCTGCCGTCGCAGATCGTGCTCGAAATCGACAAGATCGTGACGCGCAATGTCGCCGTGCGGCTGGTGACCGAGGGCGCTCCGGCCGAGGGTTACAAGGTGGCGGCGACGGACGTGGCTCCGGCCCAGGTCGGCGTGCGCGGGCCGAGCCGCGAGGTCGCCCGGGTTGACGAGGTGGAAACCGAGCCGCTCGCGATCGAGGGAATCAGCGCCGACCTCGACCGGACGGTCGATCTGATGACGCCGGGCGGCGCGATCCGGCTCGCGACCGGCGAGGTCGAGGCCAAGGTGACGCTGGCGCCGGTGATTGCGAGCCGCGAGTTCCGCGGCTTGCCGGTGCAGGTGCGCGACACCGGCTTTCGCTATCGCGTCGAACCGCGGCGAGTGACGATGGTCCTGCGGGGTCCGTTGCTGACGCTGGCGAAGCTGGATTTGCGCGGCGCCGTGTACGTCGAGGCGGACGGATTGACCGCGGGAACCTATAATCTGCCGGTGCAGGTGAATTTGCCCGACGATGTCGCGCTGGTGCGGCAGTCGCCGGCGCGGGTAAGGGTGAAGATGTATCGCGAGGGGCAGGCGCGCAACGGGTGAACCACGGGCAAGGGCGGCTATTCGGCACGGACGGAGTGCGCGGGGTCGCGAACTTCGAGCCGATCACTTCGGAAACGGCGCTCAAGCTGGGACGCGCGCTGGCCTATGTCTTTCGCGCCAGCGCGGGACGCCATCGGCGGATTCTGATCGGCAAGGACACGCGGCTCTCGGGCTACATGCTGGAGACCGCGATGGCCTCGGGAATCTGTTCGATGGGCGCGGATGTATGGCTGGTGGGTCCCCTGCCGACGCCGGGAATCGCGTTTCTGACGCGCAGCATGCGGGCCGACGCGGGCGTGGTGATTTCGGCGTCGCATAATCCGTTCGCCGACAACGGGATCAAATTCTTCTCGCGCGAGGGCTTCAAGCTCGACGACGCGACCGAGCGGCGGATCGAGGAGCTGGCGCTGGACGGCGGCGCGCTGGAACGTGAACGGGCGCGCGGCGCCGATATCGGCAAGGCGGCGCGAATCGACGACGCGATTGGCCGCTATCTGGTCTTCCTCAAAAACTGCCTGCCGCGCGATCTGACCTTCGACGGATTGCGCGTGGCGATCGATTGCGCCCATGGCGCCGCCTACAAGGTCGGTCCCGACGCGCTCGCCGAACTCGGCGCCGAAGTCGAGACGATCGGCTGCGAACCCAACGGCCTCAATATCAACGACGGTTGCGGCGCGGTCCATCCGGAACGCCTGCGCGCCGCCGTGCTGAAGTCGGGCGCGCATGTCGGGATCGCGCTCGACGGCGACGGCGATCGCGCGATTCTGGTGGACGAGCGCGGCGAGCTCTTCGACGGCGACGACATGATGGCGCTGATGGGCGCGCGGATGGCCGCGCGGGGCCGGCTCAATGAAAACACCGTGGTCGCCACCGTGATGAGCAATTTCGGGCTCGAGCGGGCGCTCGCGCGCGCCGGCGTCAGGCTGGTGCGCACGGAAGTCGGCGATCCGGCGGTGGTGCGCGAGATGCGGGCCCACGGCTACAACTTGGGCGGCGAGCAGTCCGGCCATGTCGTCTTCATGGATTGTTCGACCACCGGCGATGGCCTGATCACCGCGTTGCTGGCGCTGGCCGCGATGGTCGAAAGCGGCCGTCCACTGAGCGAATTGCGCACGCTGCGCCGCGCGCCGCAGGTGCTCGAGAACGTGCGCGTGCGCGAGCGCGCGCCGCTCGAGTCGATGCCCGAAGTCGCCCGCGCGATCGCGGCGGCCGAGGCGCGGCTCCAGGGCAGCGGCCGGCTGCTGGTGCGCTACTCGGGCACCGAGATGCTCGCGCGGGTGATGGTCGAAGGCGAGGACGAAGGCGAAATCGCGGCGCTGGCGCGGGAGATCGCCGAGGCGATCGGCCGGCGGCTGGGAGCGGCGGAATGAAACGATCGCGGATCCGGCTCGGGGTCAACGTCGATCACGTCGCGACGCTGCGCCAGGCGCGGCGCGCCAACTATCCCGATCCGCTTGAAGCGGCGCTGATCGCCGAGCGCGCCGGCGCCGGCGCGATCACGGTGCATCTGCGCGAGGACCGCCGGCATATCCAGGACACCGACCTGTTCCGGCTGCGTGAGGCGATCCGCATCGACCTGAATCAGGAGATGGCGCCGGTCGCGGAGATGGTCGAAATCGCGATGGAGCTGCGGCCCAACGAGGTCTGTCTGGTGCCCGAACGGCGCGAGGAGCTGACCACCGAAGGCGGTCTCGACGCGGCCGGGATGACCGATCGGATTGCGCCAATGATCGATCGGATGCGGATGGTCGGCATCGGGGTGAGCCTGTTTATCGATCCGGAAGCGCATCAGGTGGAAGCGGCGGCGCGTCTCGGCGCCGATTTCATCGAGCTGCATACGGGGACCTACGCGGCCGCCGCCGACGCGGAGTTGGCCGCCCGGCCGGCCACGTCGATCGCCCGTGACGGACGCGGGGGCGATTCCGCCGCGCCGGCCAAACTCAAGGCGGGCGGCGACGCGCGCGCGGAACTTGACCGGCTCCGCGCGGCGATCAAGCTGGGCCGCGGACTCGGACTCAAGGTCAACGCCGGCCACGGGCTCAACTATCGCAACGTCGGGCTGATCGCGGCGAGCGGCGGGATCGAATGGCTCCATATCGGTCATGCGATCGTCGCGCGCGCGGTCAACGTCGGGATGAGGCGCGCGGTGCGCGAGATGCTCGCGCTGATCGGCGCCGACGCGCGGGAGCGTGCGACCGCAAAGCCGCGCGCGCGGGCCGGGCGTTCGCATACCCGGCCATGATTCTCCTGAGCGCGGCCGAAAGCCGCGAGCTCGATCGCCTGAGTCAGACGAAATACGGAATCGATTCCTGGGCGCTGATGCGGCGGGCGGGCGAGGCGGTCGCCGATCTCACGGTGAGGCGCTGGCCGGACGCGGCGCGCGGCGCGGTGACGGTCGTGGCCGGCAAGGGCAACAACGGCGGCGACGGATTGGTCGCGGCGCGGAAGCTGACGCAGACGGGCGCGCGGGTGCGCGTCCTGATCCTCGCGCGGCCGGACCAGCTCAAGGACGACGCGGCGCGCGCGTATCGGGAATTTGCCGCGTTGGGCGGAATGGCGGCGACGGCCGGGTCGGCGGCGGAAATCGACGCGTTCTTCGCCGCGGACGAGACGCCGGCGGCGATTATCGACGCGATCTTCGGGACCGGCCTCAACGCGGAGGTGCGCGGGATTGCGCGGCGCGCAATCGAACGCATCAATCAGAGCGCGGCGCCGGTCGTCGCGGTCGATATCGCCTCGGGGGTCCACGCCGACACCGGCGCAATTCTCGGCGTTGCGGCGCGCGCGGCGCTGACGGTCACCTTCGGCTACGCCAAATACGGTCACGTCTCGTATCCGGGCGCTGAGCTGTGCGGCGCTCTCGAAATCGCCGGGATCGGCTTCGCGCCAGCGGCGATCGGCGATATCGCGCCGCGCGGCCGGCTGATCGAGAGCGCCGAGGCGTCGGCTCTGGTCGCGCCGCGCGCCCCGAATACGCATAAGGGCAGCTACGGCCATCTGCTGATCGTCGCGGGAAGTTATGGGAAATCCGGCGCCGCCGTGCTGGCCGGACGCGGCGCGCTGAGAGGCGGCGCGGGTCTCGTCACGGTCGCGCTACCGGAGCCGGCGCTGCCGATCGCCGCGGCGGGGCAGGCCGAACTCATGACCGAAGCGATGCCGGCGCTGGCGGGCGGCTTCGCCGCGGCCGGGACGATCGCGCGGCTCGGTGGTCTGATCGGCGCGATGGACGCGATCGCGGCGGGTCCGGGAATCGGCGTGAGCGCGGAGACGCGCGCGCTGGTCGATTGGCTGATTCGGGAGGCCGCGGCGCCGCATCGGCCGCTCCTGCTCGATGCCGACGCGCTCAACGCGATCGCCGCAAGCGGCCCGGAATGCGTGCGCGCCGCCCGCGGCCCGGTCGTCCTCACGCCGCATCCGGGGGAAGCGGCGCGGCTGCTGCGCACGACCGTCGCCGCCGTCAACGCGGACCGAGTCGGCGCGGCGTGCAAGCTGGCGGAGCTGACCGGCGCGGGCGTGCTGCTCAAAGGCGCGCGGACGGTAATCGTCGCGGCGGGCGCGGTCGCGATCAACGCGAGCGGAAACCCCGGCATGGCGGCCGCGGGGATGGGAGACGTGCTCTCGGGATTGATCGGGGCGCTGCTGGCGGGCGGGATGGAGCCGCGCGACGCCCTGACGCTTGGCGCGTGGCTGCATGGCGACGCGGGCGACCGGCTGGCGCGGCGAATCGGTCCGGCCGGTTATCTGGCGGGCGAGCTGGCGGCGGAAATTCCGGCCGCATCCGGAGCGTTGCTCGCGTCGCGGATTCCGCGCTAAGCGATGCGGTCGCGGGTCTGTTATGATTGGCGGCAGCGGGAGGCGGCCGCGAACGCGACGGAGTCGCGCGGCCGTATCGCCACGATGGACGCGGAGAGTTTTATCGTCGAAAGCCGATCGTCGCGCGAGACCAAGGGGTGGGGCCGGCGGCTGGCGTCGCTGCTGGAGGGCGGCGAGTTGATCGGCCTGGAGGGCGATCTGGGCGCCGGCAAGACCTGCTTTATCAAGGGCCTCGCGCACGGCCTGAATCTGCCGGAGGAGCGGATTCTGAGCCCCACCTTCACGATGATCCAGGAGCATCGCGGACGTTTGCCGCTCTACCATATCGATCTGTACCGGCTGGAGCGGGTCGAGCTCGACGACCTGGGGCTGCGCGAATATCTGTTTTCGGACGCGGTCGCCGCCGTCGAATGGTTCGAGCGGCTGAGCGCGGGCGCGGGGATGAGCCGGCTGGCGATTCGAATCGATTACGCGGGAGCGAGCGCGCGGCGAATCGAGTTCCGGGCGGTGGGCGCGCGTTACGACGCGCTGATCGCGCGGCTGGCGGCCCGTTTCGGCCAGGCCGCGACGTAAGCTTAAGCGTGTGACAATGGCGGACCGGATGGAATCAAGCGCCACGCTGGCGGTCGCCTCGGGGCGCGCAGGAGAATGATGACGGCGCCGCAATTCTTCTCGGACGCTTACCTCGCGCTGCTCGCGCTGTTCGCGGACACCCGCGGCGGATGGGATGGGCTGCCGATCCTGACGCGCCTGGCGCTCGGCATAGCTTTGGCCGGCGTCAGCGTTTACGCCGGATCGAAGGCCGAAACCACCGCCTGGAGCGCGGTTTTATTTTTCGCCGCTTTCGCCTGTTTCGCCTACGTGATCACGCAGGGCATGAATCTGTTCGGCTGAAGCCGCTGTCACGGGCGCTTTTCGGATTCCGCTCTGGCGCCGCGCGTTGGCCCGGCGCATAATAAACGTTTACCTGTGCGCCAGACGGCGGAATTCGACGATTTGTGGCGTTAATCGTTCAGAAATACGGCGGAACTTCGGTCGGTTCAATCGAGCGAATCAAGGCGGTGGCCGAGCGCGTCGCGCGCGCGCGCGATCGCGGCGATCAATTGGTCGTGGTGGTGTCGGCGATGGCGGGCGAGACCAATCGTCTGCTGGATCTTGCCGGGCGGTTGAGCGACACGCCGCATCCGCGCGAAGCCGACGCGCTGGTCGCGACCGGCGAACAAGTGTCGGCGGCGTTGATGGCGATCCGATTGCAAGCGCTCGGCTATCCGGCGCTTTCATTGCTCGGCTATCAACTGCGGATCACGACTGATTCGCGTCATGGCGCGGCGAAGATCAAGGCGATCGATCGCGACCGGATCTCACAGGCGCTGGAGGACGGACGGATCGTCGTGGTCGCCGGTTTCCAGGGAGTGAATCCCGCCGGCGATATCACCACGCTGGGGCGCGGCGCGTCGGATTTGACGGCGGTCGCGCTGGCCGCCGTGCTCAACGCGGCGGCGTGCGAAATCTACACCGACGTCGACGGCGTCTATACCGCCGACCCGAATATCTGTCCGCGGGCGCGCCGGCTCGAGCGGATCTCGTACGATGAGATGCTCGAGATGGCGGGGTTGGGCGCGAAGGTGCTGCAATTGCGTTCGGTGGAGCTGGCGCGGCGCTTCAACGTGCCGCTGGTGGTGAAGTCGAGTTTCAGCGAGGATACGCGGGGCACTTGGGTCGGCCAGGAGGACCGGGCGATGGAAAACGTGCTGGTGTCGGGCGTGACGCTCGATCAGAACCAGAGCAAGATAACGCTGACCGGGGTCGAGGATCGGCCCGGTCTCGCGGCGCGGATTTTCGGCCCGATCGCGGAGTCCGGAATCGTCGTGGATATGATTATTCAAAACGCGGGCGCCGACGGCCGCGCCGATCTGACCTTCACCGTGCCGCGCGCCGACCTGCGGCGGGCGCTCGAGCTGGTGCGCGCCGTGGCCGGCGAAATCGGCGCCGCCGGCGTGCGCCATGAGGATCAGGTCGCCAAGGTCTCGATCGTCGGGGTCGGGATGCGCACCCATGCGGGGGTCGCGGCGACGATGTTCAAAGTGCTGGCGGCCGAGGGAATCAATATCGAAATGATCGCGACCTCCGAGATCAAGGTTTCGGTCGTCGTCAATGCGAAGTACGGCGAGCTCGCGATGCGCGCGCTGCATGACGCTTTCCTCGGCGAAAATCCCGCCCTGAACGAGGGCTGACGGGAATCACGGCAATGGCGGCGGCGAAAAAAATCCAGATCTACGACACCACCCTGCGCGACGGCTGCCAGTCGGAAGACGTCTCGCTGACCACGGCCGACAAGTTGCAAATCGCCGAGCGGCTGGACGACCTCGGATGCGATTATATCGAGGGCGGCTGGCCCGGCTCGAATCCGCGCGATGCCGCCTTCTTCACGGAAGTGAAGCGGCTGCGGCTGCGCCATGCGAAGGTCGCGGCGTTCGGCTCGACCCGGCGCGCCGGGATTCGCGCCGCCGCCGATCGCAACCTGCGCCTGATTCTCGACGCCGAAACTCCCGTCGCGACGGTCGTGGGCAAGACCTGGGACCTGCACGTGCGCGACGCGCTCCGCATTTCGCTCGCCGCCAATCTGGAAATTCTCAACGACACCGTCGCGTATCTGAAGAAGCATCTCGACCAGGTGTTCTTCGACGCCGAGCACTTCTTCGACGGCTACTTCAATAATCGCGACTTCGCGCTGCAATGCCTCACGGCGCTGGATGACGCCGGAGTCGATCTAATCTGTCTGTGCGACACCAACGGCGGACGGATGCCGTGGGAAATCGAAGAGGGCGTCAAGGCGGCGGCGGCCACGGTGCGCGCGCCGCTCGGGATCCATTGCCATAACGACTCCGAAGTCGCGGTGGCCAATTCGCTCGCCGCGATCCGCGCCGGCGCGGTTCAGGTGCAGGGCACGATCAACGGTCTCGGCGAGCGCTGCGGCAACGCCAATCTGCTCTCGATTATCGCGAATCTGCAACTCAAGCTCGGCTACGACGTATTGCCCCCCGCCAAGCTCAAGACCTTGCGGGAGACCGCGATGCTGGTTTACGAGCTGGCGAATATCACGCCCAATCCGCGCCAGGCTTTCGTCGGACGCAGCGCCTTCGCGCATAAGGCGGGGCTGCACGTCTCGGGAATTCAGCGCAACGTGCATACCTACGAGCATATCGATCCGGCGCTGGTCGGCAACGATCGGCGGGTGCTGCTCTCGGAACTCTCGGGCCGCGCCAATATCGTCTACAAGACCCGCGAGTTCGGCATCGAGTCCGGGATGACGAAGGAGCAGACCGCCGCGCTGCTCGACGAGCTCAAGCGGCTGGAGGCGCTGGGCTTCGTCTTCGACGGCGCCGACGCCTCGTTCGAGTTGCTGATGCTGCGCACGCTCGGGCGGGCGCGCGACCATTTCAGCTTCGTCAGCTTCCGCGTGTTCGACGACAAGTGGCACGAGGACCAGGCGCCGTTCAGCGAGGCGGTGGTGGTGATCGAGGGACCCGACGGACGGCGCACGCGCAACGCCGCGATCGGCAACGGTCCCGTCAACGCGCTCGATTCGGCGCTGCGTCAGGCGCTGGTGCCCTATTATCCGAATCTCGCCGATATGCATCTGGCGGATTACAAGGTGCGCGTGCTCGACAATGGCGCCGGCACGGGCGCGCGCGTGCGCGTGCTGATCGAATCGACCGACGGCAAGCGGCGCTGGGGCACGGTTGGCGTCTCCAGCAACGTGGTCGAGGCGAGTTGGCAGGCGTTGATCGATTCGGTCGAATACAAGCTGCATAAGGACCACGCGAAGCCGCGGCTCCGGCCCGCCGCGGCGGCGGTAAACGGCAACGGCAATGGGCGCGCGCCACGCCGCCGGCGCGGGCAAGCTCAGGCCGCGGCGGCGGTGGAGACGGTGGTCAAGTCCTAATGCTCGCGGCGCGACCCGCCGCCGGAGGCGCATCATGGGCCTGCTGAGCACGATACGCGAGGATCTTCAGGCGGTTTTCGATCGCGACCCCGCCGCGCGCACCACGCTGGAAGTCGTTCTGGCTTATCCCGGCCTGCACGCCATCTGGTTTTATCGCGCGGCCCATTGGCTATGGACGCGCGACCTCAAACTGCTCGGCCGGATGGTCAGCGAGTTCTCCCGCTTTCTCACCGGCATCGAAATCCATCCGGGCGCCCGCATCGGACGGCGCTTTTTTATCGACCACGGGATGGGCGTGGTGATCGGCGAGACCGCCGAAATCGGCGACGATGTCCTGCTCTATCAGGGCGTGACGCTGGGCGGCACCAGCCTGCGCAAGGAAAAGCGCCATCCGACGATCGAGGACCATGTCATGATCAGCGCCGGCGCCGCCGTAATCGGTCCGGTCACGATCGGCCACGGCAGCAGGATCGGCGCGGGCGCGGTGGTGGTTTCGTCGGCGCCGCCCTATTCGACGATCGTCGGAATTCCGGGCAAGGTGGTCGAAGGCGATCGCCCGCGCGGCGATTTCGCAGATCTTGACCACGCGCGCCTGCCCGATCCGGTGGCGCGGGCGATGCAAAACCTGGTCGACAAGCTCAATCAGTTGAATATCCGGATGGAAGAGATGGAGGATCGGCAGAACTGCCTCGAGGACAAGGTCGCGCCCGCCACGCCGACGCCCAATGGCGCCGTGCGCGAGAGTTGACCCTCCCGCGCGGCCGCCGTCCGCCGGTCACGTTTTCGCGCCGCGCGCTCTTCGTGAGGCCGTCCCCGCCGCGTCCGCCAGCTTTTCGTCCCCGTCTTTTGCTGACCCGTCCGGTGCGTTAGGCTAAGGCTCTCCAAGCCATTTGCATGCCATGATGCGCGTCTACCTCGATCATAACGCCGGATCGCCGATTCGGCCGGCCGCGCGCGCCGCGATGGCGCGATGCGTCGAGGCGGAAGCGGGTAATCCCGCGTCGGTGCATCGCGGCGGCCAGAAGGCGCGCCGGCGGCTGGAAGAGGCGCGCGAACAAGTCGCCGCGATGGTCGATGCGCGGCCGGAAACGATCGTTTTCACCAGCGGCGGCACGGAAGCCAACAATCTCGCGATTTTCGGCGCCGTGCGCGCGGCGGGACCGCGCCGGCGAATCGTGACCGCCGCGCACGAGCACTCGTCGATCCTCGCGCCGGTCGCGGAGCTGGAAAGCCGCGGTTTCGCCGTGACGACGATCGCGCCCGACCGCGACGGTCGAATCGATCCGAACGCGGTCGCCGACGCCCTCGACGATCGCACCGCGCTCGTCACCCTTGGTCTCGCCAACGCCGAAGTCGGCGCGATTCAGCCGGTCGCGCCGATCGCGGAGGCGGCCCGGCGCGCCGGCGCGACGTTCCATCTGGACGCCGCTCAGGCGGCCGGCCGGATGCGGCTCGCGGTCGGCGCGCTCGGATGCGATCTGATGACGCTCAGCGCGCATAAGCTGGGCGGACCGGCCGGATGCGGCGCACTCTACTGCGCGACCGGGGCGCGGACCGCGCCGCTACTGATGGGCGGTCCGCAGGAGCGCGGGATGCGCGCGGGGACGCCGAATCTGATCGGCGCGGTCGGTTTCGGCGCCGCCGCCGCGGAAGTGATTGGCGCGCTGGCGACCGAGAGCGCGCGAATCTCCTCGCTCTCCGCGATCCTGCTCGACGCGCTGGTCGGCGCGATTCCGGGACTCGAACTGAACGGTCCGCGCGCCGATCGTATCGGGAATACGCTCAATTTCACTTTTCCCGGCGTGCTGGGCGAGAGCCTGCTGAT
>JAJXYM010000146.1 GCA_021780585.1 Deltaproteobacteria bacterium | reverse complement strand
TCACGCCGTTCAGAAAGGCGCCCTTGAGATCGCCGACCGGTTCGGTCTCATAAATTGACGATTGACGCATAATCCGCGTCTCGGGCAGGCGCGCGACACGCTCGATCGCCTCCCGGAAATTGCCGGCCCGGTCGCCGAGGTTGGTCCCTATTCCGATGAAGACCCGATGGGGCATTCCCCGCCGTCACAGCCGCAGCGCCTTGATTCGTTCCACCGCCTCGCGCAAACGTTCGCTTGGCACGGTCAGCGAAAAGCGAACGTAGCCCTCTCCGCCCTTGCCGAAACCGGAGCCGGGCGTAATCACGACGCCAGTCTCCTTGAGCACTCGCTCGGTGAACGAAGCCGAGCTGTAACCCGGGGGCACGTGCGCCCAGAGATAGAACGTCGCCCGCGGCGAGTCGCATTCCAGACCCAGGCCGCGCAGCGCCGCCACCATCAGGTCGCGCCGCTCCCGATAAATCGCGCAATACTCGCGCAGGGTCTCGTCGCCGCCCTCGAGCGCCGCGATTCCCGCCTCCTGCACCGCCTGAAAAACGCCCGAATCAACGTTGGTTTTGACCGTGCCGAGGGCTCCGACCAGGGTCGCGTTGCCGACCACGAAGCCAACCCGCCATCCGGTCATCGAGCAGGTCTTGGAGAGCGAATGGAACTCGACGGCGCATTCCCGCGCCCCGTCAATCTCGAGAATGCTGGGGGCGCGATAGCCGTCGTAGGCGATTTCGGAATAGGCGAAATCATGGCCCAGGATAATATTATTGCGCAGGCAAAAAGCGACCGCGTCACGCAGAAACGCGGGATCGGCGACCGCCGCCGTCGGATTGTTCGGATAGTTGAGCCACATCAGCCTGGCGCGCCGCGCGACTTCGGCCGGAATCGCCGCGAGGTCGGGCATGAAGCTGTTTTCCTTGCGCAAGGGCATGAAATACGGTTCGCCGCCATTGAAGACGCATCCGGAGAAATAGACCGGGTAGCCGGGATCGGGAATCAGCACGATATCGCCCGGATCGACCGTCGCGACCGGGAAATTGGCGATCCCTTCCTTCGAGCCGATCAGGGCGCATACCTCGCGCGCCGGGTCGAGCGCGACGTTGCAGCGCCGCCGATACCATCCGGCCGCCGCCGCGCGAAAACGATCGAGTCCCTGGTAGTCGGGATAGCGATGGTTGGCCGGCATTTGGGCCGCGCGCTGGAGCGCCGCGACGATATGCGGCGGCGTCGGCAAATCGGGGTCGCCGATACCGAGGCTGATGACGTCGACGCCGGTCGCGGCGACTTCGCGCTTGAGCCGATCAAGCTCCGCGAACAGATAGGGGGGAAGAAGACCGAGCCGCGAGGCAACCTTGATTTGCACCAGACCGAACGCTCTCCCGATTCGTGGACTCGAAGAATTATTAACATAGTTCGAAAGGCGCCGAAACGGGCTGTCGGCGTGGTTTTCCACATCGGGCCAACAGTCGCGTTGTGGCGCCGGATCGCGCCGCCTGGCGCTTCGCGGCGTATTTAGACGCGCTGACGCGAAGCCCCGCATGCGCGGATCGAAATCGCTCGCCGGATGGAGAAATTCATCGGAGGTCATAAATTTCGCTTGCGACGGCGTCTCCGCGATGTTAGTAATTCTTTCGTTTGTGGTCAGCCGGTGAAGCTTTCCATTGTGCATAGTTGTGATCGCCCGGGGGGTGGGTTGACCGGGCGCCCACAGGCTTGTTACTTGTCCCGTCGCATTGTCGCGGGTCCCGTGGCCGAGACGACGCGAGGCGCCGCCCCCGGGGTCGTGGACTGAGCCGATTTTGAAACGATGAACCGAATACTGATTCCTGTCGCCGTGCTCTTGTTCGTGGTCGGCCTCTACACGGTCGCCGTTTCCGAGCGGCCGTGGGCGCCCCGTTCCGACGTCGAGCAGCCGATTCCGTTCAGCCATCGCGTCCACGCCGGAATCAACAAGATTCCCTGCCAGTACTGCCATGAATACGCGCGGCGGTCGGCCAACGCGGGCGTGCCGCCGGTGGAACGTTGCGTCGGCTGCCATGGCAGCGGTTTGCTGGGCGGAATCCAGCCGGTCACCCGGCCCTGGACCGACGATCGGCAGCCGCCCTTCGAAATTCGCTGGAACCGGGTCTATACCCTGCCGGATTTCGTTCGCTTCGTTCACAAACCCCATATCTGGGCGGGGGTGCAGTGTCAGGAATGCCATGGGCCCGTCGAGACCATGGATCGGATTGTTCCCGTGCATGAAATCAACATGGGATTCTGCGTGAATTGCCACGAGCAGCGCGGCGCCACGCAGGACTGTTTTGTCTGCCACCACTGAGGCGAGGAAGCGAAATGTCAGACGGGCTGTCAAGGCGGTCGTTCCTGAAATTAGCCGCCACGGCGTCGGCCGCGGCGGCGATACCCGGGTGCGAACCGGCCGCCAGGAAGCTGATTCCATACGTCGTGCCGGATGAAAACGTCATTCCGGGCGAGCCAACCTTTTACGCCACCACCTGCGCCGAATGTTCGGCCGGATGCGGTATCGTGGCCCGCGTGATGGAAGGGCGGGTAATCAAGCTCGAAGGCAACCCGGCCGATCCGATCAGCGCCGGCGCCATTTGCGCGCGCGGCCAGGCCGCCCTGCAGGGCCTGTACAATCCCGACCGGCTGGCCAAACCCACCGTGCGTCGGCCCGACGGCGCGCTGACGGCGGTCACCTGGGATGACGCGAATAAGCTCTTTCAGGAGAAGCTCGGCGCGGCGGCGAAAGCGGGCGCGGGCCGGGTCGCCTTTGTCGGCGCCTCGATGGGCCCGACGCTCGACGCGCTCACGCAGGCGTGGGCGAAAACCTTCGGCTCGAACCGGGTCGCCTTCTGGGAGGCGTTCAGCGACGAACCGGCGCGCGCGGCGGCGCAAGCCTGTTTCGGCAAGCGCGATCTGCCGGTCTATCGACTCGATCAGGCCGAGACGATCATTTCGTTCGACGCCGATTTCCTCGGCACGTGGAATTCGCCGGTCGAGTATGGGCGTCAGTTCGCGACTTTTCGCGCGCCAAAAGAGCGCAACGGCAAACTAAGCATCGGTAACTACGCCTATGTCGGGCCGCGACTCAACGCGACCGCGGCCAAGGCTGACGAATGGGTCGCCGCGAATCCCGGCAGCGAGGGCGCGATTGCGATGGCGGTGCTCAACGTCGTCGTCAATCAAGGTTGGGTGGCGCCGAACTCCGGGATCGATTTGACGGCGCTAAAGACGTTCGTGGCCGATTACGACCCGGATCAGATCAGCGCCCAGACGGGAGTGCCGGCGGCGACGATCAAGCGGATCGCGGCCTGGTTCGGACAGGCGACGGACGGCGCGGTCGCGCTCGCCGGCGCCGCCGATCAGCAGGCGCATATCGCCGCTTACCTGCTCAATGCGGTCACCGGCAACGTCGGCAAGACGATGGTCTTCCTTGACGGCACGCCAGCCGAAGCGGTCAGCCGTCCCGAGGACGTCAAGGCCGTGATCGACGCGATGCGCGACGGTCAGGTCGACGTGCTGGTGGTCGCGGGCGGAAATCCCGCCTACTCGATGCCGCCGGGATACGCCTTCCGGGACGCCGCCAAGCGGGTTGGCTACGTGGTCTGGATGGGCGAAGTGCCGGATGAAACGGCCGAGGTGGCGAATCTGCTCCTGCCGGCCCATCATGCGCTGGAAAGCTGGCGCGACAGCGCGCCCCGCGCGGGAATCTACGGCTTGGGACAGCCGGTGATGCAGCCGGTGTTCCCGAGCCGCGCGATCCACGACATGCTGATCGAGTCGGCCCATCTGGCGGGCGGGACGGCTGGGCAGGCGATACCGTTCGAGAACGCGGCCGACGCGGTCAGCGCGTCATGGACGCAACTACAGAGCAAGCTTGGCGTCAGCGGCACGCCCAAACAGTTTTGGGATGACGCGCGGCGCACGGGCGGCGTTTTCGGCGAGGGCAAGCCGGTTGCGGCCAAGCTGGTTCCCGCCGTCCTGCAGCGGAAGAGCCAACTGCCGGCGGCGCCGGCCGGCCTCACCTTTTGGGCGTTTCCGCATCCGTTTCTTTACGACGGGCGCGGCGCCGACAAGCCATGGCTGCAGGAGACCCCGGATCCGGTCACGCAGATCGTCTGGGATAGCTGGGCCGAGGTTCATCCGGACACGGCGGCGCAACTTGGAATCGAGGTCAATTACGAACAGACGCGGTTGTTC
Source organism: Deltaproteobacteria bacterium (assembly GCA_021780585.1). Classification (GTDB taxonomy): domain Bacteria; phylum Desulfobacterota; class Binatia; order Binatales; family Binataceae; genus JADMIL01. Next base: position 567 of record JAJXYM010000146.1, on the reverse strand, counting down.
GCCGGCCTCTACGTAATTGAAATCGCGACCCCCGGCGGTCCGGTCGAATTGAGCGTCACGGTGTCGCGGCTGGTCCGCCCCGGAGTGATCGCGGCGCCATTCGGCCAGGGCCATTCGGCGTACGGCCGCTATGCGAAGGGCGTGGGCGTCAATCCGTTCGCGTTCCTCCCGGAGGGGGTTCGCGCCATCGCCGTGGCCGCGCGCAAGACCGACAAGACCCACAAGCTGGTCACGCCGATTGGCAAGAGCGACATGATGGGCCGCGCGATCGTGGAGTCGATGAGCGTGGACGAACTGGCCCGCGGCGTCCAGCCCGATTATGGCGAGGAGCAAATCGACCAGCCCTACGAAATGTATCCGCCGTTCGCATACCCCGGCCATAAATGGGGCATGACGGTCGACGTCAACTCGTGCAACGGATGCAGCGCCTGCGTGGTCGCCTGCTACGCCGAGAATAATATCTCGGTGGTGGGCAAGGACAACGTCAACGTTGGCCGGATCATGTCGTGGATCCGGGTCGAGCGCTATATTCCGACGCTCGAAGAGGCCGGGCGCGGGCCGTTGCTG
>JAJXYM010000134.1 GCA_021780585.1 Deltaproteobacteria bacterium | reverse complement strand
ATTATTTAATTTCTCCACGCGGCCGGCTATGCCGCCCTCCATTGGCCGAAAGAGCATGGTGGCGGCGGCGCGACCCTGATCGAGCAGGCGATCTATCAGGACGAGGTGCTGAGCTTCGGCCTGCCGCTCTACGGATGCAACCAGCTCGCGATCGATCGGATCGGGCCGACCCTGATGTTCATGGGGACGCAGGCGCAGAAGGAACGCTATCTGCCCAAGATGCTGACCGGCGAGGAGATCTGGTGTCAGGGCTATTCGGAACCCAACGCCGGATCGGACCTGGCCAGCCTGCAGACCCGCGCCGTGATCGACGGTGATTCGTTCGTCGTCAACGGGCAGAAGGTCTGGACCAGCCTGGCCCATCGCGCCGACTGGCAGGTGCTGCTGGTGCGCACCGATCCCGAGGCGCCGAAGCACAAGGGTATCACCTACCTGCTCGTCGATATGAAAAGCCCCGGGATCACGGTGCGGCCGCTCGTGCAGGTGACCGGCGAGGCCGGCTTCAACGAAGTCTTCTATGACAGCGTGCGCGTGCCCAAGGAGAACCTGGTCGGCGAGGTGAATCAGGGCTGGCAGGTGTCGATCGCGACCCTGATGTATGAGCGGGTCTCGGGCGGCACGCGCCATCCGGTGGAACGCACGATCAACGAGCTCCTCGAATTGTCGAAGCAGATTGAATTCGACGGGATGAGCGCGAATCGCCATCCGTATGTGCGCCAGCGGCTCGCGCAGTTCGCGATCGAGGCGCGCTGCCTCAGGCTCAGCCGCTATCGCTCGCTGACCGCGCAGCTCAGGGGCAAGATTCCGGGGCCGGAAAGCTCGTTTGGCAAACTCTTCGCGACCGAGCTAAACCTGCGCGTCGCGATGTTCGCGGACGAGCTGCTGGGCAGCTACAGCGCGTTGGACAAGGGCTCGCTCGGCGCGGTCGAGGGGGGACGCTGGACGCAGCGCGCGCTGGCGGCGCGCGGTCTCACGATCGCGGCGGGTTCGAGCGAAATCCAGCACAACATTATCGGTGAGCGGGTGCTGAAACTGCCGAAAGGCTGAGCCATGGTCGGCGTGCGATGCGCCGCTCCGGCGCCGCGTCGGGGCTTTCACGCAACGCCCGCCGCGGGGTTGTTCAAACCATGAAGATCAATGGCGCCGACGCGGCGAATTTCGGGGTCATTCGCTATCGGGCGGACGGAACCGCGGAGCTGACGCTCGCGGAGGCGAGTTACGCGGAGCATGGACGCGGCGCGCGAATCGGCTACGCGATCGCGGAGTCGGAATTCGGCCATCTTCTGATCGCGGCGACCGCGGTCGGTCTATGCTGGGTGGGCGTGGAGGAATCCGCCGCACGCCTGACGCGCGAATTCCGCGACGACTTCCGGAATGCGGAGTTGCTCGCGGACGACGATCGCGCGCGCCGGTACGCGCCGCGGGTGATCGCGAGCGCGCGCGGCGCGACCGCTCCGATCGAACTTGCGCTGGATCTGCGGGCGACGCCGTTTCAGCTCGCGGTATGGCGCGAGTTGTGCGCGATTCCGCGCGGCGCGACCCGCTCGTACGGCGAAATCGCACGTCGGATGGGGAATGCTTCGGCGGCGCGCGCGGTCGGCCGCGCCAACGGCTCGAACCCGCTCGCGATCGTCATCCCGTGCCATCGCGCGATCGGCGCCGGCGGCGCGCTGACGGGCTATCGATGGGGCGTCGAATACAAGCGCCGCCTGCTCGCCCATGAACGCGCGATCGCGCAAGCCGATTTACCGCTCGCGGCGGCGCGCGCGGCCGGCGCTGGATGACGCGCCGGGCTTCGCCTACAATCCAGAGGAGACTCGGCCGCCGGAGAGACCGCGATGAAGATCGTCGTCGATTACGATTTGTGCGAGAGCAACGCGCGCTGCATGCAGGTCGCGCCGGATCTTTTCGAAGTGCGCGAAGACGACAATCTCTACGTGCTCGACGAGCATCCGCCCGAGTCGGCGCGCGAACGGATTCTGCGCGCGATCAAGGTGTGCCCCAAGCACGCGATCTCGCTGGTCGAAGATAGCTAACCGTCCCGGCCATGCCGCCCTCATGCGCGTCCGGAGCCGGCGTCGCCCGATGCGCGCGGGAGCGGGAAAGACCGCGCTAGCGCAGACCCTCGAAGGCGATTTTGATCGCCGCCTCGGCAATTTCCTCGCCGCCCATCCCGCCCTCGGGCCGATACCATTCGGTGATCGAATTGAGCATCCCGAACAGCAGCCGGGTCGCCAGCGCGGCGTCGATATCGCGGCGCAGTTCGCCGCCCGCCTGCGCCTCGGCGACAATTTCCGCGATCAGCCGATCGAAGCGCCGGCGCTGATCGAGCACCCAGCGTTCGGTTTCGGTGTTGCCGCGCACGCGCAGCAGCAGCGCGACTTCGGGCAGGCGCGCGACGGTGATTTCGACGGTGCGGCGGACGACGTGGCGCAACCGCGTGAGCGCCCGGCCCTCGCGCGCGGCCGGCTCGTCGAGCACCGCGAACAGCGCGTCGAGAGCGCGCGCGACGCCGAGCTTGAGCAGCGCCTCCTTGCCGTCGACGTGATAGTAGATACTGGCCTTGGTGATGCCGGCCGCCGCGGCCACCTGATCGAGCGAGGCGCCGTCGTAGCCGCGACGCAAAAAGACCCGCACCGCGACGTCGAGCAGCGCGTCGATATTGTACGGTTTGCGTTCTCTGGCGGAAGGACGGCCCACGGCTTTCAACCTGCTGTGCGATCATGATTTAACGCAGGCTGAAGGCGCACGCTATCGCGACTGAACGGGAGCGGAACGATGAAGTACGGTATCGCGATTCGCAATATGGGGCCGCAATCGACGCGCGCGACGATGCGCGAATGCGCGGCCGTGGCGGAGCGGCTCGGCTTCGACGCGATTTTCGTCTCCGACCATCTGTGCATTCCGCCTGACGACGCCGAAGGTTCCGGCGGCCGCTATCTCGACGTGCTGGCGACGCTCGCATGGCTGGCTGGCGCGACCGCACGGATCCGCCTCGGCGTCTCGGTGCTGGTGCTGCCATATCGCCCCGCCGTGCTGACGGCCAAGCAGGTCGCGACGATTCAGGAATTGTCGGGCGGGCGGATGATCCTCGGCGCCGGCGTCGGCTGGATGCGGCGGGAGTTCGAGGCGCTGGGCGTCGAGAAACGGATGCGCGGGCGGATCAGCAATGAAACGCTGCGGGTGATCCGCCATCTGTTCGCGCATGACGCGGAGGGCTACGCGGGCGAGCTCGTCAGGTTTCCGCCGTTCGTGTTCGCGCCGCGTCCGCCCTGCCCGCCGATCTGGATCGGCGGCAACGGCGCGCCGGCGCTCGAACGCGCGGCCGAATTCGGTGACGGATGGCATCCGATGCTTCCGGCGGAACGGCTGGGCGCGGCGGTCGCGGAGCTGAAAGCTAAATTGCGTGCGCGCGGACGGAACGATGAATTCGAAATCGTCGTGCGGCGCGGACTGCCGCTCGAGGATCCGACGGCGGCGCGCGGACGGCTCGGGGCGGAAGCCGCGGCTGGCGCAACCTATTTCATCCTCGACCTCGGCCGTTACGCCGACGCGCGTCTGTTCGCGGCGCAGGCCGAAACGTTCATGAACAAGATTGCGTCATGACACGGTCTCGACCGCGCCGGAGCCGACGTCGCGCGATCAGATAACGCCGTCGCGCCGGAGCGCTTCGACTTCGTTCGCGCTCTTGCCGAGCCAATCGCCGTACACGCGCTGATTATCGTGGCCCACGGCGACCGTGCCGCGCCAGATCCGGCCGGGAGTCTTCGAGAACTTCGGCACGACGCCAATCCCGCGGACGCGGCCGATTTGCTCATCGTCCCATTCGACGTGCATCCCGCGCGCCCGATAGTGCGGATCTTCCGCGATATCGCCGCTGTTCATGATCTTTGCGCACGGCACCTGCGCCTCGTTCAGGACGCGCACGACCTCCGCGGTCGGCCGCTCGGCGATCCATCCGCGCAGGATCGCGTCGAACTCGATACCCTCGATCGAGTCGAGATTGGTGCGCGCGCTCTGCCATTTCGAATCGGCCGGGTCGAGTCCGATCGCGACGAGGAGGCGGTTGTAGACTTCCGTCAGCGCGCCCACCGCGACCCATCCGTCGGCGGTCTGGAAACTATCCAGCGGCTGAAAGCCCTGGCCTTTGTTGCCCGATCGCTCGCGCACCTGGCCCTTATGGAAATATTCGACCATCGTGCCGCCGAGTGTGCGATGGATCGCCTCGAACTGGGCGACGTCGATCGACTGGCCGGCGCCGTGGGCCCGGGCGTAGGTGAGTCCCGCCAGCGATGACCACAGCGTGAACATCGCGGTCATGTAATCGCCCGTCCACGGCGCCGCGCGCGAGGGCGGATTCTCCGGAAAGCCGGTCTGGTACATCGAACCGCCGAAGGCCTGGCCGACGATATCGTACGAGGTGCGCCGGATATAATCGGGATCGCCGTACTGCCCGTATCCCGAAACGTGCGTGATCACGAGCTTCGGATTGACCTTGCGCACGGTGTCGTCGTCGAGACCCCAGCGCGGATAGGTGCCGGGCTTCGAGCTTTCCATCCAGATGTCGGCGCGGGCGGCGATTTCGAGGAACAGGTCGCGGCCGCGCGGTTGGGAGAAATCGAGCGTGACGCACAGTACGTTGCGCCGTTCCTGAATCCAGTTGGTGGCTACCGGCGGACCGCCGTCGCGCGTCGGGAGGTTCGCGCCGAGCGTGCGCTAGCCGGTTTCGCTGCCGCCCGCCCGTCCGATCTGAATCACCTCGGCGCCCATCTCGGCCGCGAGTTCCGCCG
>JAJXYM010000053.1 GCA_021780585.1 Deltaproteobacteria bacterium | reverse complement strand
CAAGCAGTTCGGTCAGGTTTGCCCCGAGCCCGATTTCGACGGCGCGGCGAGACTGCCGCGAATCCTCTTTGTCCGCCACGCACGTCATTTCGTCGGGGTCCATCGATGGCCGCTCGGGGTCAGCGCTGCCGGGTTGGTGCTAGGCGTTATAGTAGCCTTCGCCTGGTGGTGGCGCCGCAATGTGTAGATTCTCGGCGCGGAGCGAGCGGTCGGTCCCCGTCTTTCGGAAAACTCGCGGTGAAACAATTAGTATCCACCTGGACCGGATTGATTGCCTTAGGAGTTTCAAAAAACGATAAGGCCTCGTCGCGATTTAGGCATTTAACGTGCCCCGGCCGGGAGTCGAACCCGGACTTGAGGTTCCGGAGACCTCCGTGATGTCCTTTTCACTACCGGGGCGTGATGCGGGCGAATTGCGGCAATATATCACGCGCGGCGGAGCCACTGGAACCTCTCCGCCGCGCCGCGTTGAGAAAAATCGAACGGTCGGGCCTTCCGCGGCCGGTCAAATCGACTCGGATTCGCGCAACGCCGCGATTTCTTCCCAAGTGTAGCCGGCTTCGAGCAGAATCTCCTCGGTATGCTGGCCGTGTTCGGAGATCGGGCCGGCCTCGGTGCTGATTTCTCCGTTGAGCGAAACCGGACATCCCGTGACCGCCATCTTGCCGATCACCGGATGGTCCAACTCCATCACGTAGCCATTGACGCGCGCCTGCTCGCTCGCCAGCACGTCCTGATGGTTCGCGACTTCCGTGACCAGGATATCGACCGCGGTCAGCGCGTCGAGCCATTCGCGGGTGGTGCGCTTGGGGAAGATGCCATCGAGCGTCTTTTCGATTTTGTCGCCGTGAAAGTTGCGGGTGACGTTCTCGAATTCCGGATCGTTTTGCATCGCCTCAAGACCCATCACGCGGCAGAAATCGACCCAGCGCTTGTCATCGACGCCCGCAATACAGATGAAGCCGTCTTTGGTGCGGTACGCTCCCCATACGCCGTGCAGGAACGGATGGCCGCGGCCGGCGCGGGGCGGCTCCGTGCCGGTCATCGAGGCGTAGTTCAGCTCGAAGCCCTGCGCGGCGATCATCGTGCCGTAAATCGACGCGTCGACGCGCTGACCCTCGCCGGTGCGCTCGCGGGCGAAGAGGGCGGCCAGTACGCCGCCGGCCAGCGTCAATGCGCCGGCCTGATCGGCGATCGCGGCGCCCGCCGCCAGCGGCGGATCCGAGGGCATCCCCGTTTTCGACATCAGGCCGCTCGCCGCTTGCGCCAGCGTATCGCGGCTTGGACGCGAGACCCACGGTCCCCGCGGACCCCATGAGCTTGCCTGCGCGTAGACGATGCGTGGATTAAGCTTGCGGATTTCGTCATAGCCAAGGCCAAGCCGATCGAGCACGCCCGGGCGATAATTGGTCAGGATCACGTCGTGGGTTTTCGCCAGCCGGCGCACGACTTCGATTCCGCCGGGTTTCTTGAGATCCACCGTGATGCTGCGTTTGCCGCGGTTCATCGCAATAAAATAGTGCGAAAGGGCGGCGTTTTTGACGTTCGGCCCGCCGATCATCCCGGCCAGCAGCCAGCGGCTCAGATCGCCGGTCTCGCGGTTTTCCACCTTGGTGATTTCGGCGCCAAGATCGGAAAGGAAGAGGGCGGCGAACGGTCCCTGAATCTCCTGGGCGATTTCGATAACCTTGATGCCCGCAAGCGGCTTGCTCATTTTTCGATACCTCTGGATGGCACGGGCGCCGGTGCAACGGCACGCCGGCAAATCGCGCGCATTATCACGCGACCGCGATCGATCCTCAAGCGTATTCCCGGGCGAGATCATCGGACCCCGCGGCGAGGATGTCGATTGAACGCAAGCGGTATGGGAGGCCGCGAACCGCACGGTTAAACTTCTCGCGATGGAGCCGAGCATCTACGAGTTTCCCGACATCTTCCGCCGCGTGCATATGGAACGGCCGGGCGAGATTCCCGCCGAGGTGCGGTTTCTCAAGGAAATCTGGAGCCGGCATGGCAATGGTCCCGTCCGCCGCGTGTTGGATATCGCTTCGGGTAATTCGCCGCATGGGCAGATTCTGGCGCGTGAAGGGACAACGGTTGTCGGAATCGATCGCTCGCCCACGATGATCGCGGCGGGACGGCGCGAATTCAGCAGCGGCGGACTGCGGCTTTATCGGCGCAATATCGTCAATTTTTCGCTGCCCGAACGCCCGTTCGACGCCGCCATCCTGATGTCCGAGACGTTTCCGGCGATCGCGGACAACGACGCTCTGATCGCGCATCTGCGATCGGTCGGACGGACGCTGCGGCGCGGCGCCATCTACACGATCGACATCGACCGTCACGACGGCATCGAGCTGGTCAAGCGGCGCCGGCTATGGCGATCGCGCCGCGTTCAAATCGGCCTGCTGCGCGTCGACGTGCGCGAGTTCCATCGGCCGATCGCGTGGCGCGACGCGATGCATTCGATCTACGAGCTGGAATGCACGATTCGCTTTCCCGGCCATCCGGTGCGCACTCGCGACCTGATTCCCGTGCGCTACACTACGCCGCCGACGATCGATCTGCTCGCGCGGGCCTCGGGATGCTTCGCGATGGTTGCGGCGTATCCCGATCTCTCCTTCACCCGCTCACTGGATCGATGCCGCGGACGCTGGTTCGCCGTGCTCCGACGAACTTAAAGTAATAGTTGAGATTCAGCCGGATGGCGCGAAGTTCAGGTCAGCGCCGCCAGCAGATCGCGCACCGCCGCGGCCGGATCGCCGGCGCCGATCACCGCGCCGATCACGGCGGCGCCCGCAATTGCCGGTCCGCCGGTGAATTCCGGCGCGGCGCGCAATACCCGGATCCGCGCGGCGGTGATTCCGCCCAGCGCGTAGACCGGAAGCGGCGCGGCGGCGCAGGCGGCGGCGAGTCCGGCGGCGCCCGTCGGAGTGGTGTCGACGGCCTTCGAGAGCGGGTCGAAAACCGGACCGAAAACGGCGAAATCCGCGCCGGCGGCGGAGGCGGCGGCGACCTCTTCAGGTCGATGCGCCGAGACGCCGATCAAGCGCGACGGGCCGAGCAGGGCGCGCGCGTCGGCCGGACTGAACGATTGCGCCGGCAGATGGACGCCGTCGGCGCCGAGCGCGATCGCCACGTCGATTCGATCGTTGACGATCAGCGGCGCGCGGCACGACGCGCAGACGCGACGAAGCGCCGCGCCCAGTTCGACGAGCGCGCGCGCTTCGAGATCTTTTTCGCGCAATTGAATCGCGACCGCTCCGGGCGGGGCGGCCGCGACGGCGCCGTGCAGCGCGCGTTCGATTACGCTGAGCAAGCCGCCGTTCGCTTCGGCCAACCGCCGATCGGTGATCAGATAGAGGCGAAAAGCGGTCCGAGCCGGCATCGCTCAGCGAATCAGGCCGTCGAGCGGACTGGAGGCGGTGGCGTAAAGCTTGCGTTCGATCCGTCCGGCGAGATAGGCGATGCGCCCGGCCTCAACCGCCATCCGGACCGCCCGCGCCATCGCGATCGGATCCTTCGCGCCGGCGATCGCGGAGTTCACCAGCAACCCGTCGCATCCGAGCTCCATCGCGACCGCCGCGTCCGCGGCCGAGCCGACGCCGGCGTCGACGATTACGGGAACCTTCGCCTGTTCCATGATGATGCGCAGATTGTACGGATTGCGAATGCCCATCCCGGAGCCGATCGGCGCCGCCAGCGGCATCACCGCCGCGCAGCCGATTTCCGCCAGCCTCAGGCAGGCGACCGGATCGTCGGTGATATAGGGCAGCACCTTGAAGCCTTCCTTCACCAGAATGCGGGCGGCTTCAAGCGTCGCCGGAACGTCGGGAAAGAGCGTTTGCTGATCGCCGATTACTTCGAGCTTCACCAGGTCGCCGACCCCCGCCTCGCGCGCCAGCCGGCAGGTGCGGACGGCGTCTTCGGCGGTATAGCATCCGGCGGTGTTGGGCAGAATCTGGTAGCGTTTGGGATCGACGTAATCGAGCAGGTTTTCCTTGTGGCGATCGGTGATATTGACGCGGCGCACGGCGACCGTGACGATCTCCGCGCCGCTCTCCTCGATCGCCGCGCGGGTTTCGGCGAAATCGCGGTATTTGCCGGTGCCGACGATCAGCCGGGAACGATAGCGTTTGCCTGCCAGCTCGAAGGAATCGTCTTTCATCACGCACTCCGAATGGGATCGGCGATAGTCAGGCGCGCACGCGCGCCGGTCTCATCCGCCGCCCACGAAATTGACTATTTCGATTACGTCGCCGGGCCGCACCGTTACGCCGTTCCATGCGGCGCGCGGCACGATCGCGCGATTGATTTCGATCGCGATACGCCCGGGCTTGAGCTTGAGCCGTTCGATCAACGCCTGCAGACGCGCGTCGCCGTCGACCTGGTAAGGCTCGCCGTTCAGTTCGATTTGAAACCCGCTGGACATCGAAGGGCCGCTTCCGAATGTTCATTGGGAAGCGGCCCATTGCGGAACCGCGATCGTTCCGCATCGTCGGGGTGAAGGACCTGGCTTCCCTCCGCCGGCATTACCCGGATCAGGTTCAAGGGGTGCTCTCACGAGCTCTCAGTGCTTACGCACGCCCCCAGCCAAGCCGAGATATATCACTGTGCGGGCGCGGCTGTCAAAAATTATCCGGTCTGTGGAAGAATCCGGTCCGGACGGGCGCCGGTTGTTTGCGTAAGCGGCGGCGGCGGCGGATGATCGACGCGAGGCTCGCTGACGCGGGCCGAATTCGCCGAAGTGACGCCCAATCACGGCCCGACGCTACGATGACTTCAGCCATGCGCCCGACCG
>JAJXYM010000399.1 GCA_021780585.1 Deltaproteobacteria bacterium | reverse complement strand
CGCGGGACGGTCCCGCCGCCGCTCCATCTGCATCCGGGCGACCGCCGCGCGCTTGCGGTGCTGGGCGCGCTCGCCGCCCGCCGCGCCCCGGAACTGATCGCGATTGCGATCGCGTTCGCCTTGAGCGCGATTGCGCTGGGATCCGGAATCGCGCGCCACCGCGTCCGGACTCAAGCCGCCGGCGCGCTGATTTTCGCCGCCGCCGCCGCGATCTTCTGGTTCGGCCTGATCACGCCCGGACTGGCGCAAGGCGAAAGTTTGCGGGATTTCGCCCGCGCGGTCACGCGCGCCGTGCCGCCCGGCGCCGAAGTTGCGCATCTGGGGCTGAGCGATTGCGATCTCAATTTCTATTCGCCCGCGCCGCTCGAACCGATCTATCGGCTGCGATGCGCGCCCGGCGCGCCCCGGTTCGTGGTCGCCCGCACGGCCGATTTCCTCGCCGCCGCGCCCGCGAATCGCGCCTGCTACGCGCCAATCCTCGAATCCGCGCCGGTGGATTCGGCCGGCCCGCGCGTGCTGCTCAAATTGAATGCGCCGCCGGCCTGATCCGCGTCGCCCGCCGGCGCGCGTTCATCGCGGCTCCGCGACGTAGTATTGCGTCCACAGCATCCCGTCCATCCGCCCGCCGCGAATCCGCCGCTCCAGCCAGCGCGCGCAGCGCAGGCCGCGTTCGCCGCCGAATTCCGCGACGACCGGCAGGTACATCCCGCTGCTGAAGCGCTCGCGAATCCGGAATCCCGCCGCGATAATTTGCCGTTCGGCGGCGCGCGCCGTCAGCAGGTTGATATGCCCGGTCTCGAAGATCGCCTCGCCATAAATCCGCCGCACGATTCCGATCACGCCCGGCAAAAACGCGATCCGGCACGCAATCTCAAGCAGGCTGTAACGTTGCGGCGTCGAGAGGATCAGCGTCCCGCCCGGCGCGATCAGCCGGCGCATCGCGACCAGCGCGCGCGCCGATTCGGCGAAATGCTCGATCACCTCGCTGCACAAAATCAGGTCGAAGGCGCGCTCCGGCAGCGTCGTCGCCAGGATGTCGTCGCGCTTCAGCGTCAGGTTCGGATAGCGCGCGGCGAGCGCCCGCGCATGTTCGAGATGCGCCGCGGCGAGGTCCGTCGCCACGACTTCGCCGAACGTCTCCGCCAGCGCCTCCAGATAGACGCCCGCGCCGAAACCGATCTCCAGCGCGCGCCCCGGCGGCGTCCGCGCGCATTCCCGCGCCTTCGCGATTATCCAGTCGCGGCGCGTGCGATGGAGCCAGCGGCGGGTCGGATTCTTCGACGCGTAGAGCGTCTCCAGCAGCGGAAGCAGTTCAGTCTCGGTCTTCATGCAAATATGGCGCGGCTCAAGCGCGATCGATCGGGCCTCGCGCCGACGGCGCTATCCGCCGATCCTTCTGCCCGACGGCACGTCCGCGCGCAAGCCGTCCGCCCGCGCTTGGACGCCGTGTCCGCGCGGTTTAAGCTGGGCGGATGATGCGGTGCGCGCGCGCCGCGCCCGTTCGAACCTTCCGGTGAATCCGCTTGAGCAATAACTTCCGTCCGCGCCGCGATCGCTTCGGCCTCGCCGCCTTCGCCATCTATTTTACGCTCTCGATACTCTGTTTCGGCCGCGGCCTGCTCGCCGCGCCGTCGGCGGCCTATATCGGCGCCACCGAGGACCCGACGGTCTACATCTGGTTCCTCGTCTGGTGGCCGTATGCGCTCGCGCATCATCTGAATCCCTTCGTCACCGATCTGCTCTGGGCGCCGTCCGGCTTCAATCTCACCTGGACCACCGGAATTCCGCTCGCCGCGCTGGCCGCCGCGCCGATAACGACGCGTTTCGGCCCGGTCGTCGCCTACAACCTGCTCTGTCTGATCGCGCCCGCGCTGGCCGGATGGACCGCTTTCCTGCTCTGCCGCCGGATCTCCGGGCGTTGGCTCCCCGCGTTCGCGGGCGGCGCGATCTTCGCCTTCTCCGCCTATATGCTGGTTCAGATCAGTGCGCATCTGGTGCTGATTCTGATCTTCCCGATTCCGCTTGCGGCCCATCTCGCGCTCCGCCGGTTCGACGGCGACCTCGGCGCCTTCGCGTTCGTCGCCGCCATGGCCGCGACGCTCGTGGCGACGTTCCTGATATCGCTTGAACTCTTCGCCACGCTCGCCTTTTTCGGCGCGATCGCGCTGGCCCTCGGATGGGCGCTCGGCGCCGCCGCGGAACGTACACGGCTGCGCGCGCTCGGCGGTTCGATCGCGGCGGCCTACGCGATTTCAGCCGCGATCGTCGCGCCCTACGTCTACTATTTTTTCCGCCCCGGCCATCCGCGCTCGCCGGTCAATTCGCCGGGCGCCTATTCGGCTGATCTGTTGAATTTTATCATTCCCACTCCCGCCAATCTGATCGGGCGGCTGGCGCCGCTCGCCGCTGTTTCGCGCCGATTTCCCGGCGGGATGGTCGAAACCTGCGGATACCTTGGCGCGCCGATCCTCGTGATCGCGATCGTCCATGCCCGCGCCCATCGGCGCGAGCCGCGTGCGCGCCTGCTCGGATGGTTCATCGCGATCGCCGCGCTCGCCGCGCTCGGCCCCCGTCTCCATATTGCCGGCGTCGAGACGATCCCGATGCCGTGGAAACTGATCCAGCATCTGCCGCTGATCAACAACGCCCTGCCGGCGCGCTTCACGCTCTTCGCCGATCTGGCGCTCGCGCTGATCGCCGCGTTATGGCTTGCCGATCCCGCCGTGAGCCGCCGCGCGAAAGCTTTCGCGATCGCGGCGATCATCCTGTTCATGGCGCCGAATCCGCGCGCCGCCTCCGCCGTGACGCCCGTCGATCCGCCCGCGTTCTTCACCTCCGGCGCCTTGCGCCAGACCCTCGAACCCGGCGCGATCGTCATCGCCCTGCCGTACGGCGCGCGCGGCCCCAGTATGCTCTGGCAGGCCGTCTCCGGGATGTATTTCCGGATGGCCGGCGGCTGGACCAGTATCACGCCGCGCGAGTTCCAGCGCTGGCCGGCGGTCAACGCGATGCTGCGGCGGAGCGTGATTCCCGGCTTCGCCGACCAGTTGATGGCGTTCGCGGCGCATCATCAGGTGGGCGCCGTGCTGGTCGATGATCGCGAGCGTCCGCTCTGGGAGCCGTTGCTCGGCACGCTCGACCTTACGCCGGCCGCTTCCGGCGGCGTCTCGATCTATCGCCTGCCCGCGGCCGAACTGGCGCGCTGGCGTGACGTCGGCGCGCTCGCGATGGAACGCCGCGCCGACGCCGAACGCTTCGATCAACTTCGCGTCGCCGGCCGCGGATGGATCGCCGCCGGCCGTCCGCTGGAGCATCTCGCGCCGCTGAGCGCGGAGCGCTTCGGCCTGCTCCCGGCGCATACCGCCAACGATCCCGATCCGCGCACCTCGAACGGACTGTTCCTGGGCGCGCTCCCGGACGGTACGGTCGGCGTCGGCGTGGTCGGCACGTGGGCGGGGCTCGCGCCGATCGCGGCGCGATACCGCGCCGTCGCGGCCCGCATCTATTTTCCCTATCCGCACGTGCTGGGCGCGCAGCCGCGGGGCGACACCTTCATGCGTCTGATGGTGGTCGCGTTCTCCCGCGCCGCGCTGGCCGCGTCCGCGCCGCCGCTGAACGCGCCGCCGTCCGAGGCGCCGTCGGCTTTGCCCGCGCCGCGCTGAAGCGTGCGCCGCCGCGCCGGTTGGTTGTCATTCGGGCGCCGTGATGACACGCTTGGGCGAGCGTGTCCAAGGGGATTAAAACCCGCCGGCCCGCCGCCGCGTCCGCCTCCGTACCCGGCTCCGCCGCCGCCGCCAGAGCCGACGCCGCGATCGGCGCCGCGCAACCCACGATCCATGGCGTCATCGCGATCGCGATCCTCGCGCTGGTGGTCGCCGGATGCGCGCTGGTGCTGTTGCCCTTCGCCACCGCGATTTTGTGGGCGGCGATCCTGACTTTTTCAACCTGGGGCCTGTATTCGCGCCTGAGCGTAATTTTGGGCGGACGCCCGGCGCTGGCCGCGCTCGCGATGACGCTGGCGCTGGCGGCGATTATCGTCGCCCCGTTCGTCGCCGTCGGCGAGGGGCTGGCGGAAAACGTCAGCGCCGTGGTTGGCGTGATTCGGGTCGCGGTCGAGCAGGGTCCGCGCACGCCGCCCGCCTGGGTCGCCGACGTTCCGGTGCTCGGCTTCCACGTTCATGACTACCTGAATCGTCTCGCGACCGATCCGGCGGCGCGCGCCAACGCGGTCCATACGCTGGTCCGGCCGCTGCGCGAGCTCGCGCTCGATCTCGGCAAGTCGCTCGGCCACGGCCTGCTCGATATCACGCTGAGCCTGCTGGTCTGCTTTTTCCTTTATCGCGACGGTGAGGCGGCCGCCGCCCGCCTGCGCAATCTCGCGCTGCAGCTCGGCGGCCCGAGCGGCGTCCATCTGCTCGAAGTCGCGCACGACACGGTCAAGGGCGTGGTTTACGGCGTGCTGGGCACATCGCTGGTCCAGGGCGCGCTGGGAGCGGTCGGCTTTTGGCTTTCAGGCGTGCCGGGCGCGCCGCTGCTCGGCTTCGCCACCTTCCTGCTCGCGTTCATCCCGATGGGACCGACGGTGCTGTGGGCTCCCGCCGCGGCGTGGTTGTTTTTCCAGGATCAGCACGGTTGGGCGATTTTTCTCGTGGTCTGGTCGATCGTCACCGGCAGTGCGGTCGAGCATGTCCTTAAGCCGATTATTATCGCGCGCACCGGCGGCGCGCCCTTCCTGATCGTGCTGTTTGGCGTACTCGGCGGCGCGCTCGCGTTCGGCTTTATCGGCGTCTTTCTCGGGCCAACGCTGCTGGCGGTCGGCTACGGTCTCGTCGAGGAATGGAGC
>JAJXYM010000082.1 GCA_021780585.1 Deltaproteobacteria bacterium | reverse complement strand
ATGAAAGCCGGAAACTGGATGAAATGAGGTGTAAACGAGGTCGGAATCGACACCGATGAGGCGATGGCACGGCGAATATCGCGAGACGCGGCAGGCAGTTGAGCGGCGACCTGATTGCCTCGGCGACACCGGCGCGGCGATTTGGCTGGGCGCCAACGACACCGTCGTCGGCGCTTGCGTTACCGGTGGCGGGTCAATCGCTCGCGGCCTGGGCGCGCGCGCCAGCATCGATAGCGGCGGAGCTAATCCGCTGCTGACGACGCTGAGCAATGCGCAAAGCGAAGCGGCGAGCTATGCGACATATCTCGCCGGACTGACGACGACAACCAATCTCGGGAACGTCGCGCTCAAGAAATACCAGTCGCCGACGATGAAACTCGACGCGGGAATCAATGTGGTGGCGATTGACAACATCACGACCGGGGCTCGAACGCCATCACGATGTCGGCGCCGGAGCGGCGATCAACGGCGTGATGCTGACGGACGGCGATATCAATCGGTTGACGCGATGCACCTGAATTTCTGGCCGTTCACCGCGCCCCGGCGAATCTCTCGCCCTCGGCGCCTGGAGGCATCGGAGCGGTCCATCGCTAAAACTTCGCGCTGTTAAGTGGCGCTCAAATCAGACTTCCGTACTCTGCAGTATAGACCTGGGATTTGATGAAGCCGCGCAGGTCATCCGGCTTGGCCACGGCCGCGAGGCCGCGGGCGAAGATCGTCTCAGCAACACGCTGGGCGATATGGACCTCGGTTTCCAGGATATTGGACTGCGGAGGGTAGATCAGTCCAAGCGCAAGATCGGTTGCGGTCACCTGCTCGGCTAGAGCCCGGGCGGCAGTGATGAACATCTCCTTGGTAACCCGACGCGCGCGGGTTGCGTATAGCGCCAGGCCAAGCGCAGGAAAAATGTACATGTTATTGCACTGCCCGGGTACGAACGTTTGGCCGTCATAACGGACCGATGCGAACGGGCTTCCGCTGGCGAACACGGCGCGGCCCTCCGACCACCGATAGGCTTCTTCCGCGGAGCACTCGGCGCGCGAAGTCGGATTGGAAAGAGAAAAGATTATCGGCCGGCGGTTAAGCCGCGCCATAGTGTCCACAACCTGCTGGCTGAACGCCTTGGCCATGGTGCTGACGCCGATAATCGCGGTGGGCTTGATCGACTCGATCGCCGCGGCGAAGGTTTTACCGGGCGCGTGCTGATGGGCATAGGGCTTTTGCAGATCGATCAGGTCCGAACGCGTGGATTCAATCAAACCACCGCGATTAAAAAGCCAAATCCGCGCCCGGGCCCGCTCCGCTGAGAGTCCCTCCTGAGTCATGGCCTGAGTCAGTATCTCGGCGATCCCGATACCCGCTTGTCCGGCGCCCAGAAATAGAAAGGTCTGCTCGGATAGTTTGCCTCCCGTGATGCGTAGCGCGCTCAAAATGCCGGCGAGCCCAACGGCGCCCGAACCCTGGATGTCGTCGTTGAAGCAGCAGACTCGGTCGCGATAACGCGCTAAAAGCGCAAACGCATCCCGTCTGGCCCAGTCCTCGAACTGAATGCAGCAGTCAGGGAACTCCTCATTTACCGCCGTCACAAACTCCTCGACAAATTCGTCCACCTCCGCGGCGCTGGGGCGGCTCTGACGCAATCCGAGATAGAGCGGGTCCTGAAGGAGGGTCTCGTTGTTGGCGCCGCAGTCCATCATTATTGGCAGGGTGAACTGCGGCGGCACTCCGCCGCACGCTGTATAAAGCGCCAGTTTGCCGACCGGGATTCCCATGCCGTTGGCTCCGAGATCGCCCAGGCCCAAAATGCGTTCTCCGCTGGTCACCACGATAAATCGCACGTCGCGCCGCGGCCAGTTGCGGAGGATTTCACGCACATGGCCTTTGCGTTTAATCGAAACATAGAGTCCCTTCGGCGGCCGTATGATACGGCTGAACTCGAGACAGGCTTCGCCAACGGTCGGCGTGTAAACCAAACGCAGGAAGCGCGCCGGGTCTGACCTGAGCAACCCGTAAAAAAGTGTTTCGTCATATTCCTGCAACGCCGAAAGGTAGACGTATTTGTCGAGGTCGCCGCCGATCCGATCCAACTGAAGTAGAATCCGTCTTATCTGCGACTCTGCGCTGTCGCTGCCCTCGGGTACGAGGCCCACGAGACCCAGAGTTTGCTTCTCGGCCTCGCTAAACGCGGTGGATTTGTTCAGGTGCGGATCGCGCAGCAAATCGATTCCGCGCTTGCCGGTGTCGGAAACCTCTCGATGCGTCATTGCAAGATACTCCACCAAAATCCGGCGGCGGCTGGGTCAGGTCAGTAAATCCGACCGCGGATCGTGAACTGAGCCCAAAGGGTTTGTTCGAGCTCCACTGTAAGCGAAAATTGTTCTCCAGCGACGTACCGCAGTGATCGCCGAGTGGCGGCGGTCCACTACCGCGGGCCTCGTTTTCCGGCTCAGATGGTTAGCCAAGAGGGGATTCCGGGGCATCCGACCAGGGTTCCTACTAATTAGCTCGCTGGCGCCGGGAGCGGACCATACGTCCGCGCCGCTGAAATCATCGTGGGCGCCGCCCAATGTGTCACGGTATCCGGCGGTTCGACGCATCGGCGTTCAAACAGACGGAGGGCGCCACTCAGGCCGCGGGGAAGAAATCGTCGCGAAAAATTCGCTCTTCGGGGATTCCTTTCGCAAGCAGCAGCATCGAAACCGCCTCGCACATTTCCGGCCGGCCGCAGATATATGCGTCGTACGGGCTCGCGTCGATAACCTCGCGCTGCGCCAGTTGAGTGACGCGTCCTTGCGCGCCCCGCCATTCATCGCCCGCAAGCGGCGCGGAAAGCGTCGGCCTGAAGGTGAAGCGCGGCATTTGCGCCTCGAGGCGCTGGAGCTCGTCGGCGAAAATCAGGTCGCTCCGTGTGCGCGCGCCATAGTAGAGATGAAATTCGCGGTCGACGCTCTTCGACGCCGAGGATCGGAGAATCGACATCAGCGGCGCGATGCCGGAGCCGGTCGCGATCAGCAGGACCGGCCGATTTCCAGCCCGTAGGTAGTTTATTCCATATGGACCATTAATAGCCAATTCCAGGCCGGGAAGCAGGCGATCGATTTGACCCGAGAAACCGCCGCCGGGCAGCCGCTTAACGACAAGTTCGATTTGGGATTGCCGATCCGGAGGACTGGCTATCGAGTAACAGCGCCACTGATTTTTTTTCCCGGGTATTTCAACTTCGATATACTGTCCGGCGTGGAAACTAATCGAGTCGCGCAGGTCGAGCTCGATCCGCCATAACGAGGCGTTCAGCCGTTCGCTTGCGGCCACCCTGGCGAGGCGCTCCTTCGGAACAATTAAAGGGGCGTCGTCGCGGCGGGAAAAATCCTGATCGCGAATCACCAGATCCGAGCGCGCGCGCGCCTGGCAGAGCAGCGCCCAGCCCTCGTCCTTTTCGTTGTCGCTCAGACAGTAGGGCGACGTTTTGCCGAAATCCGCTTCGCCATCGATCAGGAGATATTTGCAGCTTGAGCATCGGCCGTTGCGGCAGCCGTAGCGAAGAAGAATGCGCTGACGCAGCGCGCAATCGAGCACCGTGGCGCCGGGTTCGAGAGTGAACTCCCGACCGCTCGGCTCGAGGCGCGCCTTGAAGATTTTGTCGGCCACTCGAATGCGATTAACTGATCGGCCGTTCGAGTTCCAGCATTTTGGAGGTGAGGCGGAATCGGCCCTCTTCGACTTCGACGCGGCCCACGAAGGTCGTCATTATCGTGAGCCACCGACCGAGATCGATCTCGCTTCCCAGTTCCTCGCCGATGCGCGCCATGTCGACGATTAGTTCGTCCGGCGCCTCGATTTGCCAGAACGTGCCGTGGTCCTCGATCGTCGCGTCCGGCCGGTCGGTGCGGATAGCGCTGATCGTTGCGTCGGCTTCGTCGCCCTTCATGAGCACGACCACAACCTTGGCGGCCGTGGCTTTCAACCCGGGTTCGTTCATCGATTTCACCGGACCTCGCGGCCGCCGAGAGCGCAGGCGTCAAGCGATTTCGACTGGGCCGCGACCGCGTCGGCCAATTCCGCGGCGATGGTCCGCGCCCCGTGCGGCCAGCGGTCATAGACGGGGGCGAGGGCTTCGGCGGCGGCAATTGCGAGAGGCGTCCATCGCTCGGTCCAGCTTCGGAGCACGCTTCGGTTGTCTTCAGACGCGACCAACTCCGCATTGGTCGTCATCCGCACCAACTCCTCGGTCCAGGCGCGGTTGCGTCGCCGGTCGCGTTCGGTGGTCGAAATAAGCATTGGCGTAACCGGATCGCCGTGAGCCGGAGCGCGATAGCGAACCAGACGGCTGACTCCAATCTCCGTGGTAATGGGATCAATCACCAGATTCACCGCGAAGGCGATTTCGGCCCAGTCCTCCGTCGCCATCAAGAGCTCAACGAGTCGGCGCAGCGGCTGGTAAATCGGGTCGCCGAGCCAGCGATCCTTGCAACCCCGGTCCCTGAAGCCCTCGATATGCTCTTCCAGTTCCATCAGATAGAGCACAGTGCCTTGCGCGTGCCTGATCCGGTCGACGGCCTCGAAACAGAGCGCGTTGCCGAGCGTGTCGGAGAGCGCTTCCCGCTGAGCGCGCGAAAACGCGCGGAACAGTCCGTATTCGAAGTAAGACCATATCCGGTAATGGCCGCCGAGGATTTCGCGAAGCCAAACCGGATCGAACTCGCGCAGCGTGCCCGCGGCTCCCGCGTCTTCGACGATTCGTTCGATCGAACGCTCCTGCTCCGCTTGCAACTTCACATAATAACGCTGCCATAGTCCCGAAGGATCGCGGAAGGCGAACCAATGAGGATGTTGCAGGCGGGTCGATTCGGGACGC
>JAJXYM010000376.1 GCA_021780585.1 Deltaproteobacteria bacterium | reverse complement strand
CAATTGGTCGCCGCGATCAACGCTGACCGCAAGGACGTCAGTCCGACCGTGCGCGTGACCGCTTACGATTTACTCGTGAGCACCAACCGCCATACCGGCGGCGGCGATTACGACCAACTCCAGAAATCGTTCGAGCGCTTGTCGGGGACCCGCATCACCACCGATATCCGAACCAACGGCGTCCGGCAGCGCGAAGGCTTCGGACTCATCGATTCATGGAAGATCGTTGAGAAACATCCGACCGACGGAAGGATGGTGGCGATTGAGCTGCGGCTCTCGGACTGGCTCTACAACGCAATCCTGGGGCGCGAAGTGCTAACGCTGAGCCGCGAATATTTCCGTCTTTCGCGCGGCCTTGAACGGCGACTCTATGAACTGGCGCGCAAGCACTGCGGCCACCAGGCGAAATGGGTCATCAGCCTGGATCTGCTGCATAAGAAAAGCGGCTCGGGCAGCCCCTTGAAGCGTTTCCGCCTCGAAGTCAAAAACATCGGCCGAGTCGACTCGCTTCCCGATTACCGGCTTCATTACGACGCCGACGCGGACCAGGTGACCTTTCAAGCCAAAGAGACCGCGGCGGCCGAAGACGTTGCCGCATCTACCTGAATCATCGGGTTTTCAGGAACCACACCCCAAGCCATCCGAGACTTTTCCCGTCGAAGGGCATGCAACTCGGGTTTTCAGGAACCAACCCATGAAATGGTCGGCTTTTTCGTGCCTAGCCGGAGCCTGTCGGGTTTTCAGGAACCAATTCCGGGCGGTTCAGTCTCAAGACCGGCCTTCGGGTTTTCAGGAACCACGTCTTCGGGTTTTCAGGAACCGATTTCGGGGTATCAGGAACGAAACCACGGGTTTTCAGGAACCGAAACCACGGGTTTTCAGGAACCACGTCTTCGGGTTTTCAGGAACCGCCCCCCAAAAAACTCTCAAATTTTTCAGGCAGTTAACACGTTATCCACAGCCCTTAACTCGCGCGCGCGATCTTAACAAAGATCTAACCCTCTTAACCCCGCCTCACCACCGCCTCTTAGGGGGCTTCGCCCCCTGCCGGCTCAAACCCACCCAACCCGGCACACCCCCACAAGGAGCGCCCTACGGGCGAAACTCCCAAACCGCCACCGCGCCGCCGCCCTACGGTCGGCGGGAAAATGAAAATGTCGGATGACACCTTGCCCGATAGCCGCGTCATCGCCGCCCGGGTCGCTATGGACCAACTCGAAGCCATGGCCACACCGGCGTTTGATATCGGCGTCAAACGGATCGATGGAACCATGCTGTTGCGCGAAGGGTGGAGCGCGAAACAGGTGCTGAAGTCGCTCTTGTGGCTGCGGCGCGAGAACCTCAACCGCGGCCATATCTACGTGCGACCGGCCGGCCGGCTCGGGATCAGCTTGGTCGATGATCTCTCGGCCGAAGCAATTGCGCGGATGAAGGCGGCCGGCTTCGCCCCGGCGGTGGTGGTGGAGACCTCGCCCGGGAATTTTCAGGCCTGGCTCAGGCATGGGCAGATGCTGGACGAAGCGACGGCTACCCGGGCCGCCAAATTGCTGGCGCAACGCTTTGGCGGCGACCCGGGTAGCGCGGATTGGCGCCATTTTGGGCGCCTGGCGGGTTTCACAAATCCCAAGCCCAGCCGGCAATTGGCCTCGGGACTGCGGCCGTTTGCCCGACTGATTGAAGCCAATGGCCGAGTGTACGGCCGCGCGGCGGCGTTTCTGGCCGAAGTGCGCGCGGAAATGGCGCGGGATGCGGGCATGCCGGAGGAAATTAGCGGCCCCAAGGACACACCGACCGCGGCCGAGGGGGTAGGGGAGGGCGCCGCAGCGGCGCCGCCGCTGCGATCGCTTGAGGACTTCCATAGCGACCCTCGCTTCGGCGGCGACCTGCATCGCGCCGATCTCGCATGGGCGCGTCACGCCGCGGCGATGGGTTTGTCCGCCGCCGAAATCCAAGCGGCGATCCTGCAGGCCCGCGATCTCGCCAAAAAAGGCGACGCCAGTCGTCAGCGCCAATATGCCCGGCGCACCGCCGTCAAAGCCCTCAGACAGACCGAATGAGGCACAGAGCGCCGACGATCTCGCGTTACACATTCGAAACGCAGATTGATCGCCGCTACATGCGGAACGGGCGAACGGCTGCTCAAATGCGTGTTTGCGTGCTTTCTGGAAAGCACGCTCCAGCGAGTGTGTCGGCTCCGTAGGAGTCGGGGCTTGAGGGTACAGACCGGAACATGGTGGGCAATCCATGTGCGCAGGTATGGAGGGAGCGGGACGAGCGGTGCGTCGAGCTGGGGAATGGCAAGCGCAACTGGGGGATCGCGGGCTGGCCGGGCGCGGCTGATCAGCTTGGCTCCGTCCGTCGCGTAGTCCGGGGCGGACTACGCGACGGCTACGCTTCTTGCGTGGCGGCCGATTAACTGGGCCAAGCGCTCACCACTCCTGAGCCTCTTACGCCAGCGCGATAAAGGGCCGCGCGGCGGCGCGAAAAACTTGACCAGAAGGGCCTCCGGTGTGGCTGGTTGGGTCTAAACACGTCGCTGCCAAGATCGGATGGGTTTAGCCGCAGTGTCGGGCTGTGTTAGATACCTGTGCAATTGTGAATACGCTCGGACAGTTCATCAGCCGCCGGCGCAAGGAGCTGGGTATGAGCCAGCAGGAGATGGCGGCGCTGCTCAAGAACCGCGATGGCAAACCGCTGTCCTCCTCCTACTTCAACTATCTCGAACGGGATCGCGGCAAGCCGCCGGATTACCTGCTTGACCAGATTGCCGAGATTCTCAAGGTGTCGCGCGACGTGCTTTATTTCTGGGCGAAGCGAGTGCCGCCGGATCTGGAGCCGGGCGATAACGTTGACCCCGGACGGGTCGATGCCGCCTATCGCGCGTTCCGGCGGGAACTCAGGGGAGACGGAGCGGGGGCAGGCGGCAAGAGCAGGAAGCGATGATCTGGAAACCCGACTATACCGGCCGCTTCCCGCGGCGTCCGCATTGGGAGATTGACGAACTCGAAAGCCGCTGCGAGGAGGTCATGACGCCGTTTCTTGAGGCGCGCTACGGCCAGGCGCCGGTGCGGGTGCCGACCGACGCGCTGACGGTGTTGATCGAGCGCGACGCCGAAGAGCTGGACCTTGACGCCGAGCTGTCCGCGCCCGCCGCCGCCGAAGAAATTCACGGGGTGACATGGTTTTTTTCGGGAGCCAAGCCGCGAGTTCAGATTAACCGCAAGCTCCGGCGCGAATTTCGGCGAGCCAACCGCTATCGCACCACGCTGGCGCACGAGTATGGTCACATTCTGTTGCATGCTTGGCTCTATGAGCGCTTCAGCCGCGAGCTGCCCGAGCGAGAGCCACAGCGCTGCTATTCGCGCACAGTGCAGGCCGGCATCGATCGGATCAACGATTGGATGGAGTGGCAAGCCGGCTATATCAGCGGAGCGCTGCTGATGCCGCAAGGGCGGGTGGAGCTGGCGGCGCGCGCCTTCGGCAAAGAGCGCGGCGTCGCCTTGCCGGTTCACAGCGAGAGCGCCGACGGCGGCGCAATGGTCGAGCGGCTGACTCGGCTGTTCGACGTCTCCCGGGAGGCGGCGCGGGTGCGGCTGCTGAAGCTGGGACAGCTGGCCGGCTGACGCCGGCGCCGGCCGAAGAGCGTTAGACCGGCGGTATGCGCGCGCCGATTTCGCTGGCGATGTTCGAGACCAACCAGGTTATTCCGGCGGCGTAGCCGAGCCATTTATGCGCGTTTCGCAGCGCGGCGGGCGCTGGTCCCGGCCGCTTGCGCGTCCAGAGCAACGCGCCGCCCGCCAGTGGCATGATTGCCATCAACGCGAAGTAGATCAGGCCCACGTTCTGGTGGAACGCCATGACGCCGATATGCCAAGGGTTCGTAATCGGCGGGTGCGGCCGGGCGCTCGCGGCGAGCGTGTTCATGTAAACCACGAAGACGCTGAGCGAGAGGGCAGCGGCCCAGCGTCCAATGTGCCCGGCGCCGCCCTTGGCGGCGGGATACTGCCACAGCAGCAGGACGCCGGTGAGCAGCGTGAGCCAAAACGAGACGCGGTGATCCCAGTGGGGCAGCAGATAATTCATCGGCGGTCCTCGCCTCGCCGGCCGCGCGGCCGCGCTCAAACCGACCATCCTATCGATCCCGCAGACCGCCCGTTCGGTCAATAGAGCGAATTCTCCATGCGCTGAGGAGCGTCAGCGCGTCGGCTTGACAGCGTGGCAAGCCGTTTCATATTTTTGTGCAATTGCGCAAGTACAAGATTGCACAGAAACACGAAGAAATCCTATGAAACTTTATGTGGGCGTGAGCAGGGCAGGGGAGCGTCGGTTGGTGGTGGCGCGGCGCGCTGCTGGGATGGCCGCTTACGAATTACGCTGGCAAGGCGGCGCCGAGGAGTTTGATGAATTGGCCTTCGCGCTGTTGGTCGAACACCTGGGCGAGGCGCGGCGGGCGCGGTCGGCGTCATCCGCGGTCGCACGGCTGCTGGCGGAGCGCCTGAGCGGCGAATTCTGGACGCTGCGGGAGAGCGAGCTCGCGGCGGCGTTGGCGGCGGCCGAATGACGGGCGGCGGCGCGCGTAGGGACCGACTTGGGGGGATCAGACCGGGTGCGACGCTTGATTTCAGGGAGAGGCGCGGACGACTCGTCGTCGCTAAAAGCTCCCCGCGGATCCGGTCGGGAAGGTTTGCGGTTGTCTGGAGGGCGGAAATTCGAGACCGACGCCTGTATGGCCGGGAACCGGGACGAGCGGCGGCGTTCACGGCGGTCGACACGAACGTGCTGCTGGACGTTTTTGGCGCCGATGCGACCAATGTCGCATCGGTCGCGGCCGAGGCTTGGCGCCGTTACCGCGCGCGCGGCGATGCCGCGCGCGGATCGCAAGC
>JAJXYM010000125.1 GCA_021780585.1 Deltaproteobacteria bacterium | reverse complement strand
CTTCGGGGTATCGTCGTTGCTGCCGCGGGTGGTGCGGCCGTTTCGATGCGACGCGTTCAGCGACTGCACGATCGGCGTGGTGCGGCCCGAAACGTTCGTCGGGCTGGTGCTGGGAGTGCCGCTGGAGCGCTTCAGCCGGACGCTCGAAATAACGGTCGGGCGATGGTGGATGATGTTGCAGCGGTACACCAATTTCGTCGGGCTGACGGTGCGCGAGCGATTGGCGGGAGCGCTGCTGGAATTGGCGGTGAAGTTCGGCGTCGAGGATGCGCGCGGCACCCTGTTGACGCTCAAGCTGACCCATGCGGACCTGGCGGAGCTGGTGGGCGCGTCGCGCCAGCGCACGACCGAGCAGCTCAACGAGTTCGAAGAGGAGCAGATCATTATCCGCGACGGCCGGCGGCTGATTATCGCGCCGGAGCGGTTGCGCGCGCTGATCGAAGCGCCGACCATGGAATGAGCGACGCCGCCGCGCGAATTGCGTCGACGCGCGCCGACCACGCGAATCGAGCGGCGCGGCCGCATCCGGGGGAAAAAACTTTGTCCTCAAAGAGCGCTTTTTATCAGGCCAACGGACTCGAACTGCATTATCTCGATTTCGGCAATCACGGCGCGCCGGCGCTGGCGTGTATCCACGGGCTGAGCGGCAATGCGCACAACTTCGACGCCCTCGCGCCCCATCTGGCGAGCCGCTATCACGTGATTTCGATCGACGTGCGCGGGCGCGGCGACAGTGGCTGGGGACCGGCGGCGGAATATAATCCGGCGGTTTACGTCAAAGACCTCGACGCGCTGCTGAACACGCTCGGAGTCACCCGCGTGACGCTGATCGGCACTTCGATGGGCGGCATCATCTCGATGATCTTCGCCGGCGGCTATCCGGAGCGGGTCGAGAAGTTGGTATTGAACGATATTGGACCCGAGATCGAACCGGCGGGCCTCAAGCGCATCACTGACTATTTCACGACGGCGCGGAACGAATTCAACGATCTCGACGAAGTCGCGGCTTACTATCGCGAAAACTATCCATTCCTGCGCGATACGCCGCAAGCGGAGCTGGTCGAATTCGTGCGCTGGGCGGTCAAGCCGGACGGACGCGGCAAGCTGATCTGGAAAATCGATCCGGCGGTGCGCAATATGCCGCGCAGCGGCAGCGCGGCGCGGCCGATGGATCTGTGGGTGCCGTATGCGCGAATCGCGGCGCCGATTTTGGTGATTCGCGGGGCCGAGAGCGACATCCTGTCGGCCGAGACGGCGGCGCGGATGGGCAGGGTGCTGCGCGGCACGCGGGTCGCGGAGATTCCGGGGGTCGGCCACGCCCCGACGCTGAGCGAACCGGAATCGCTCGCCGCCCTCCGGGATTTCCTGCTGAAGTGAGGCTGCGATCGGGCGGGGACGCGCGCGGCGCGAGCGCTGCCGGCCCGCGATCAGTGCGGGAATTCGACGATCACTTTGGCGCGGCCGCCCGGCTTGCGCAGCGCCTCGAACATCTCCGGCACCTGATCGACGCCGATCACGTCGGTGACCATCGGCTGCGGCTTGATTCGGCCGGAGGCGAGCGCCTTGATCGTCTCGTCGAAGTCCGGCGGATCGTAGCCGAGCACGAAGTTGACGCTGACTTCCTTGAAAATGCAGCGCAGCGGCGTGATCTGATCCGGCTCCATACAGACGCCGACCACGACCACCTGACCGCGCGGCCGGACCATCTCGATCGCGTTTTCGAGCGTGCCCTTGACGCCGATACACTCGAAGACGGTGGCGGGACTTTCGCCGATCATCTCGCGCACCTGCGCGGCGGGGTCTGTTTCCTTCGGATTGACGACGAAGTCGGCGCCGAGCTTGCGGGCGAGTTCGGCGCGGCCGGCGGCGATTTCCGAGACGACGACTTTGGCGCCCTTGCCCTTGGCCCACGTGAGCGTGGCGAGGCCGATCGGTCCCGCGCCCATCACGACGACGACATCGCCCGCGCCGATCGCGGAGCGTTTGACGGCGTGCAGTCCGACGGAGAGCGGCTCGACCATCGCGCCGTCGCGCGACGAAACGTTATCGGGCAGCTTGAACAGGCTCTTGACGCCGCACGCGACGTATTCCGCATAGGCGCCCGGCAACTGGCCGAGGCCGAGGCCCTGCAACTTTTGGCAATGAATCTCCATGCCGCTTTTGCAGCGGTCGCATTCGCCGCACGAATTGAAGGGCAGCGCCGAGACCCGATCGCCGAGTTTGAAGCCGCTCACGCCGGCGCCGATTTCATGGATTTCGCCGCAGAACTCGTGGCCCATGATCGTGTCAGGCGGCATCCCGAAGCCGTACTGGACGGCGTGGAGGTCGGAGCCGCAGATACCGCAGGCGTGGACCTTGAGGACGACTTCGCCGGCCTGGGCATGGGGCTGAGGCGCGTCGATCACGGCCATTTCGTTGGGCCGTTTGTAGACCGCGACTTTCATCGTGAATTCCTTTCCGCCGGCGGCGCGCCTGGGGACGCGGCGGCGCCGGACCTGCGCCGCGGATTCAGGCCGCGGCGGATTTTCCTTGCTGGATCAGTTCGATTTTGTAGCCGTTGGGATCTTCGATAAAGGCGATTTCGGGACCGCCAAACTTCATCGGACCCGGTTCGCGCACGACCTTGACGCCGCGTCGCTTGAGCGCCTCGCAAGTGGCGTAAATATCGTCGACGCCGACCGCGAGATGGCCGAACGCCGTGCCGATTTCGTAACTCGAGGTATCCCAGTTGTGGGTCAGCTCGACCACCGCCTGATCGCGTTCGTCGCCATAACCGACGAAGGCGAGCGTGAAGCGGCCGTTGGGATAATCGTGCTTGCGCAACAGCTTCATGCCGAGCGCGTCGCAATAGAATTTGAGCGAGTCGTCAAGATTGTTGACGCGAATCATCGTATGCAACAGGCGGATCATGGCTCACTTCTCCGGGCGGGACGGGCGGGCCGCGCGCGCGGCGACCAGACGGCCGAGCTCGCCCCTGATTCGATCGAATTGCTTTTCGGTGGGAACGATTCCGGCGCGCTCCATCAGCGCGACCAGCTCCCAGCGTTCGAGGCCGAGGATGCGCGCGGCCTCGTGCTCGTGCAGGCGGCGGGCGCGGATCAGTTCGAGCACGGCGAACTCCGTCACGCGCGCGGTGAAATCGTCCGCGCGGAACTGGTCGTCGAAAATCCCGGCCGGTATGTCGATCTCGAAGCGCATCGTGGATGCGGCGATTTTCGCATACCCGGACGCGCGGTCAAGTGCGAATTCCAGCGGCGCGGACGACGGCGATTTTAACCGTGGCGCAACGGTTTCACCGTGCTACAATCCGGAAAAATTCGTGGCGCCGGATCGCGCGGTCGCGCGCGCGGATCGCACGGAGCGGGCCGGCAGCCGGGAGCGGGAGAAACGGATGGATTTCACGTACAGTGCGGAGGCGGAGGCGTTCCGGGCGGAATTTCGCGCGTGGCTCGCCGCGAATATGCCGCAACGGCGCGCCGCGGCCGAAGACGAGCTGGGCAGCGACTTCGTGCGCACCGACGAAGCCGACTGGCAATTCAGCCTCGCGTGGCATCGCAAGCTCAACGCCGCCGGATGGGTCGGCGTGCACTGGCCCAGGGAATACGGCGGGCGCGGCGCGACGCTCGAGCAGATGGTCGTGTACAACGAGGAGCTGGTGCGGGCGCACGCGCCGGGAATCGTCAACGGACTCGGCATCATGCTGGTCGGTCCGACGCTGATTCATTGGGGCACCGAAGAGCAGAAGAAACGTTACGTGCCGAAGATTCTTTCGGCGGATGAAATCTGGTGTCAGGGCTATTCGGAGCCGGGCGCTGGATCGGACGTGGCGTCGCTCCGGACGCGCGCGGTCGAGGAAGGCGACGACTTCATCGTCAGCGGGCAGAAGGTCTGGACCTCGGGCGCGGACCGCGCCGACTGGTGCATCCTGCTGGTGCGCACCGATCCCGACGCGCCCAAGCATAAGGGAATCAGCTATCTGCTGGTGGATATGCATAGTCCGGGCGTGACCGTGCGTCCGCTGGTGCAGATCACGGGCGGCAAGGGCTTCAACGAGGTGTTCTTCGAGGACGTGCGCGTGCCGAAGAAAAATCTCGTCGGCGAGAAGAATCAGGGATGGCAGGTCGCGGTGACCACCCTGATGTTCGAGCGCAGCTCGATCGCGACGGCGCGCGACATGATGAGTCCAGTGCGGCAACTGGCGCGGCTGGCGCAATCGCTCAAGCGCGGCGGCGGGACCGCATGGGACGACGGCACAGTGCGCCAGCGGATCGCGGGTTTCGCCTGCGAGGCCCACGCGCTGCGCTACAGCAACCTGCGGCAGTTGACGCGCCGGCTCAAGGGACTGCCGCCGGGGCCGGAGGGCTCGGCCGGCAAGCTGGTCGCCAGCGATCTGAATATCCGGATGGCGAAGTTCGGGATGGAGCTGCTGGGACCGTATAGCCAGTTGGAATATGGCGCCGACATGGCGCCGGACGGCGGGCGCTGGTCGCTGCGGATGCTGTCGGCGCGGGCGCTGACGATCGCGGGCGGGACCAGCGAAATCCAGCACAATATTATCGGCGAGCGGGTGCTGGGATTGCCCAAGGGCTGAGCGGCGGCTCGGCTGGCGCATCAAAAGTGAGTCGTCGAATAACATTTGGCGGATAGGGATTCTTCGCTTCGCTCAGAATGACAAACTGAGACATGGAATAACCCGGTCCAGGATCGTGGTTGTCATTCCGAGCCGCGGGCGAAGAATCCCTGGCCGAGCGTCGCTCGCTACGACGGGGCGCGGCGTCAGACGCCGCCAAACCAGTCGTAACCCTGATTTTCCCAGTAGCCGCCGGTGTTTTCCGCAAGGAAATTGACCTCGGTCAGGTACTTGCACATTTTGTAGCCAAGTTTAACCGCTGAGTAGACTCGCAGCGGCGCGCCGTGGCCGGTGGTCAGCGGATGGCCGTTCATGCCCCACGCGAGCAGGGTCTGCGGATGGGTCGCGCTGGGCAGGTCCCATGACGACCAGTAGCCGGAATCGAACGAACGGAATTCGACGTGGCGCACGCCCGGCTTGAGTCCGGCGGCCCGGGCGATTTCGCTGACGCGCACGCCCTGCCATGAGGCGACGGCCGACCATCCTTCGACGCAATGATGCCGCACGCGCATCGAGGTTTGCGTCATCGCCCGCAACTCGGCGAGCGTGAACCGGCCGGGACGTTCGACCAATCCGCCGACGGTCAGGAACCAGTTGGGCGGAACGTCGGGCGCGTCGTCGGAGATGAAATATTCGGGGAACGCGGCTTCGGGCGTGGTCGCGGATTCGGGCAATTCGGGCGCGGTCCGGGCGGGCGAGAAGAGCGCGGCCTCGCATCCGGCGTTCCAGTCTTTCATCGCGAGGAGGAACGTCTTCACCGGATAACTGTCGCATCCGGCGAGGAATGACGCGGCGGCGGCGCCGGCGACGAAACGGCGGCGCGAGATGCGGCTATTCACGTTTGCCCCCCGTGATCATCGCGAGGATTTCGCGCGGATGGAGCGCGACCAGCACGAGATGCGTCGCGACGAAGAGCGCGATTAGCGCGAGTCCCGCCAGATGGACGACGCGCGCGCCATCATACCCGCCGAAGAGCATCGTCAGGAAATGGAGCTGCACGGGCTTGTAGATAGCGAGTCCTGATAGCGTCATCGCGACGCCGATAATGATGATCGAGGAATAGGCGAGGCGCTGCAGGCCGTTGTAGAACCCGGCCGGCGGCGGACTCTTGCGCAGGCGCGCGTAATAGAGAAATTGCGCGACGGCCGGCGCCGCGTCGCGCGCGGGGATGAACGTCCGCCGGCGCCATTCGCCGCTCGCGAAGAGATACGCGAGATAGACGAGGCCGTTGAGCACGAAGAACCACGCGATCGCGAAATGCCAGTGGCGTCCGCCGGCGAGCCATCCGCCGACCGTCAGCCATGACGGCGGCGCGACCCCCTGCAGCGGATACCATCGGTAGAGCGCGCCGCGCGGGCCGAGATACGGATAGGCGGTCAGAATTTGCAGACCGCTGCCGGCCATCAGGACGATGAACAGGGCGTTGCACCAATGCACGAAACGAATCGGGAGCGGCTGCTGGCGCCTGAATTTCGCTTGCTGATCGCGCGCGTCGGACATGGCGAAGGCTCTCCCCATGCGAGCTTCACGACCGATCGAAGCGCAAATGCGTCGCGCGCGCCAGAGGCGAAGATCGTGCGCGCCCGAAGCTCGAAAGCGCTTTGCGAAGCCGCTCCCGCCTGTGCGATTATCGGCCCGTAGCGACAACCTGACGGTGGCATCCGGCCGGACGATCGCGGAATGGCGGTGGGACCGGTGGAAAGGAAGCGCGCGATGGACTTCCGATTCAGCGCAGAAGACGAAGCGTTTCGCCAGGAGTTGCGCGGATGGCTGGCGGCGAATCTGCCGCGCGACCATCGCCGGCCCGATTTCACGGTGGAGTTCTTCGCCGACGAGGAGGGCGAGGAATGGGAACGCCGCGTCGCATGGCATCAGCGGATGCATGCGGGCGGATGGGTCGCGATTCACTGGCCAAAGGAAAACGGCGGACGCGGCGCGAGCCTCACGCAGCAGGTGATCTATCACGAGGAGCTGGCGCGGGCCGGCGCGCCGCAGATGGTCAACGCGCAGGGTATCGCGCTGGTCGGACCGACGCTGATGCATTGGGGGACGGAAGAGCAGCGCGGGCGCTATCTGCCAAAGATGCTCGCGGCGCGGGAGATTTGGTGCCAGGGCTATTCGGAGCCGGGCTCGGGCTCCGACCTCGCCTCGCTCAAGACGGCGGCGGTCGAGGACGGCGACGATTTTATCGTCAACGGCCAGAAGGTATGGACCTCCGACGCGCATCACGCCGACATGTGCTTCCTGCTGGTGCGCAGCGATCCCGACGCGCCCAAGCACAAGGGCATCACCTACCTGCTGGTGGATATGCACAGTCCCGGAATCTCGGTGCGTCCGCTGGTGCAGCTCACCGGTGACCGCGGCTTCAACGAGGTGTTCTTCGAGGACGTGCGCGTGCCCAAGGCGAATATCGTCGGCGGGAAGAACAACGGCTGGCTGGTGGCGCTGACCTCCCTGATGTTCGAGCGGCGCGCGCGCGACATGACGCCGCTGGTCGAGGAGCTGGCGCGGATGGCGAAATCGCTGCCGCGCAACGGCGGCTCGGCGTGGGACGACGCGCGTGTCCGTCAGCGGCTGGCCGAGTTTCGCGCCGAGGCCGAAGCCGTGCGGCTGATCGAGTTGCGGCTGCTCACCGCGCGGCTCAAGGGCCGTCCGCCCGGACCGGAAAGCTCGCTGCCGAAGCTCACCTACAGCGAGCTTAACGTGCGGTTGAACAAGTTCGCGATGGAATTGCTCGGACCATACGCGCAACTCGAATATCGCGCGGACCGGGCGATCGACGGCGGCCGATGGCTCTACCGGATGCTGGCGGCGCGCGGACTGACGATCGCGGCGGGCACCAGCGAAATCCAGAAGAACATCATCGGCGAGCGGATGCTCGGACTGCCGAAGGGATAGCCGCGCGCGCGACGGCGCTGAAGCCGGCCGTTGTCGCGCGGTCTATTCGATCCGGACCAACACCTGATTGCGCGCGACGTGATCGCCAGGGGCGACCGTCACTTCGCGCACGCGCCCGGCGGCGCCGGCCTTGATCGGAATCTCGACCTTCATTGATTCGATAACCATCAATTCCTGACCGCGCGCCACCAGCGCGCCCGCCGCGATTTCGATCCGCAGCACCTTGCCAACTCCGGGACTTCGCAAATCCATCCGACGATTTGGTTCCTTTCGCCATGGCCGGGCGGGCGCGAGGCCTCACGCGCGGCCTTCCGATTTGTCCGATCCGCGTCTCACGGCCGCATCATGCGCGCCCGCGGTCCGAGCCGCGTCGGGATGATCTCGTACGCCTGCCGCACCCAATCGACCAGCAGGGGGCGGGTATCGCGCGGATCGATAATCTCCTCGATGCCGAACATCTCAGCCGTGCGCAGCGGCGAGCGGAGCGCGTTGAAGCGCTCCTCCAGTTCCGCGCGCAGTTTGTCCGGATCCTTCGCCGCCGCGAGGTCGCGCTTGTAGGCCGCCTCGATTCCGCCTTCCAGCGGCAGCGAACCCCAATCGCCCGACGGCCAGGCGTAGCGGAAATTGAGTCCGGTGGTCTTGCCGTGGCCGGCGCCCGCGACCCCGAAAACCCGCCGCACGATCACCGCGACCCACGGCGTCTCGGCCTGGAACACCGCGTAGAGCGCCCGCACGCCATGGCGGATCGTGCCCGTCATTTCCGCGTCGCGGCCGATCAGAAATCCCGGCTGATCGACGAAGTTCACCACCGGCAGATGGAATGTGTCGCACATGTCGACGAAGCGGGCCAGCTTGTCCGAGGCCGAAGCGTCGAGCGAACCGCCGATCACGTACGGATCGTTCGCCATCAGGCCGACCGGCCAGCCGTCGAGCCGCGCGAAGCCGGCGATCAGCGAGCCGCCGAAATACGGCGCGATTTCGAAGAACGAATCGCGATCGACGATCAATTCAACCATCCGGCGCGCGTCGTAGCCGGCGCGCCGATTGCGCGGGATGAAATCGATCAGATCCTCCTCGCGCCGGTTCGGATCGTCATGCGGCTCGGCGCGCGGCGGCGTCTGCCATACGTTCTGCGGCAGATAGGAAAGAAAACGCCGGATCTGCGCGAAGGCGTCGTCCTCGCTCTCGGCCTCGTTGTCGACCGCGCCGCTGACATAAGCGTGGATCTGCGATCCGCCCAGCTCCTCCTTGGTCAGGTCCTCGCCGACGCCGTACTTCACCACCGGCGGTCCGGCGACGAAAAGCTGGCTCGATCCGCGCACCATCACGGAGAAATGCGACGCCGCCACGCGCGCCGCGCCGAGTCCCGCCACCGATCCCATGCAACCCGCGACGACGGGAACCTCCCCCATCAGCCTGACCAGGACGTCGAAGCCGGGATTGGCCGGAACGTAGGTCGCCTTGACCGTTTCGAAGGTGCGAATACTGCCGCCGCCGCCGGAACCGTCGACCAACCGCACCATCGGCATCCGATGCTCGTGCGCGAGCATCTCGCCCCATACCTGCTTGCTATGGATCGCCGCGTCGGCCGCGCCGCCACGCACCGTGAAGTCGTCACCGCCGACGACCACGCGGCGGCCGTTGATCCGACCCGTGCCGAGCACGAAATTCGACGGACGGAACTCGGCCAGCCGCGCGCCTTCGTATTTCGTCGCGCCGGCCAGCGCGCCGTATTCGTGCAGCGAACCGGGATCGAGCAGCCGATCGATCCGTTCGCGCACGGTGAGCTTGCCGCCGTCATGCTGCCGCTTGATATTCTCCGCCCCGCCCATCTGGAGGGCGATTTCGTTGCGGCGGCGAATTTCGTCGAGTTCATCCTGCCAGCTCATGGCGTCCTCCGCGCGCCCATCGTAGCAAGCCCGCGCGCGATCGGCACAGCGCCGGAGCTTGACGCTCAATCCCCGATCGCACTACTTGAAACGTGGGCCAGGTTACGAAAATCCCAATCGAATCGAGGCGCGGTCATGCGTGAAACCAACGAACGGATCCATCGGCTCAAATATCCGGGCGCCGTCGACGCCGACGGCCACATTCTCGAAGACCGGCATCTTTGGGAACAAAACTGCGAGGCGCGCTACCAGCCGACCGCGCTGCGCATCAAGGAAGACGAAGACGGCCTCGAGTATCTCGAAATCGCCGGCCAGCCGTCGCGAGTGTCACGCAAGGGCACGTTCAGCAATATCGCCGCGATGGGCGAGGTGACGCGGGAGAAGGGTTCGTTCAACCCGCGCCGCAAGTACGGTCAGGACGTGCCGCTCGGCGCGGTCGACGCGCGCGAACGGATCGAACGGCTCAATCGCGAGGGGCTCGACGCCGCGATCATCTATCCGAGCCTCGCGCTGACCTGGGAAACCGAGTGCGAGGACGCCGACTACGCGCAGGCGATGACGCGGGCGTACAACCGCTGGATCGTCGATTGGTGCTCCGACAGCGGCGGCCGGCTGATTCCGGTCGCCCACCTCTCGCTCGGCGACCCCGCGGCCGCCGCCGCCGAACTTGAACGCTCGGTCAAGGCGGGATGCAAGGGCGGATGGATGGTGCAGTTCACGATGACGCGCAAGCCGCACGCCCATCCCGACCATGACGTGCTCTTCGCCAAGGCGCAGGAACTCGACGTCCCGATCGGCATCCACGTGTCGCTCGAGCCGCAATGGGCGCTGCCGGGACGCTACGCCCTCGAGTATGTGCGCAAGCAGCATTTCTTTCTGAACGTCACGGCCTCCGACGCGAGCCGCCATGCGCTCGCGAGCTTTTTCCAGTACGGCACGTTCGACAAATTTCCCCGACTCAAGCTCGTGATTCTGGAAGTCGGAGCCGGATGGACCAGCTACTGGTTCGATCGGATGGACGCGGTTTACGACAGCATCATCGGGCGCGGCCTGCCGCTCAAGGAGCGGCCGAGCAGCTATTTCGGCCGCAACGTGTGGGTCTCCGCCGATCCCGACGAGCATGCGTTGCCCGCGATGATGCGGCTATGCGGCGAGGATCGTTTCTTCTGGGCGTCGGATTTTCCCCATCCCGACCATACCGGCGACTATCTCGAAGAGCTCGAAGAGATCGCGGAGAAGCTGCCCGAGGCGCCGCGCGCGAAGCTGCTCGGCGGCAACGTGATTAGCGCCTACAACCTGAAGCTCTGACCGCGCGAGTCCGGCGCCGCCCGCGCGGCGGCGCAAAGCAAAACCCACGGCCGCAAGCGCCGTGGGTTTTTTCGTTCAAGGTGCGCGTGAAACCCGTCAGCTCACGGTCCAGGTGTCGCCGCGCTTGAGCAGCGCCGCGAGATCGCCCTCGCCCTGTTTGGCGCGCGCTTCCGCCAACTGCGCGTTCATCGCGGCATCGTAGGCCGGCCGATTCGTCGCGTAGAAAACCCCGACCGGCGTCGGCAGCGGCGCCTCGAAGTTCCCGAGCATGAACGCCAGCGACAGGTTGGTCTCGTCATGCACGACCAAATCGGCTTCGCTCACGCCGTGGCCCAGCGTCACGACTTCCGGCCGATTACCGTTCATCCGGATGCCCTTGTCGCGGTTCTTGCCAAAGACCAGCGGTTTGCCATTCTCGAGCACGAGCTGATGGTCCGCCTTGATCGCCTTGTCGGTAACGTCGTTGAAGGCGCCGTCGTTGAAGATGTTGCAGTTCTGCAGGATTTCGACGAACGCGGCTCCGCGATGCCCATGCGCGCGTTTGAGCGTCTCGCCCAGATGCTTCTGTTCAACGTCGACCGACCGCGCGACGAAGGTCGCATGCGCGCCCAGCGCCACGGTGATCGGATTGAACGGAAAATCCACCGATCCCATCGGGGTCGATTTGGTGACCTTGCCGAATTCGGAGGTCGGCGAATACTGCCCCTTGGTGAGGCCGTAAATCTGGTTGTTGAAGAGCAGGATATTGAGGTCGATATTGCGCCGGAGCGCGTGGATCAGATGGTTGCCGCCGATCGACAGCCCGTCGCCGTCGCCGGTGACGACCCACACGTCAAGGTCCGGCCGGGTGATCTTGAGGCCCGTCGCGATCGCCGGCGCGCGACCATGAATCGTGTGGAATCCATAGGTGTTCATGTAATACGGAAAGCGGCTCGAACAGCCGATTCCCGAAATGAACACGATATTCTCGCGCGGGATGCCGAACTCCGGCATTATTTTCTGCACTTGCGCCAGAATCGCGTAATCACCGCATCCTGGACACCAGCGTACTTCCTGATCGGAAACAAAATCCTTGCGGGTCAGCGCCGTAGCCATCGCCAATCAGCCCTCCAGCAATCGCGAGATCCGGTTGATCAGCTCGTTAACCTTGAACGGGCGTCCCTGGATCTTGTTGCAGCCCACCGCGTCGATCAGATAGTCGGCGCGAATCATCTTGAGCAGTTGCCCCATGTTCATCTCGGCGACCATCACCTTTTTGAACTTGCGCAATTGGTCGCTCAAATCGGCCGGGAGCGGATTCAGATAGCGCAAATGGATATGCGAGACGCTCTTGCCCTTGTCGCGTAACTGCTTGACCGCCTCGCGCACCGCGCCGTAGGTCGAACCCCAGCCCAGCACGACCACGTCGCCGCCGTTGGCGTCGCCGAAAATCGTCGTCGGCGGAATCTCCCGCGCGATTCCGGCGATCTTGCGCGCGCGCGTGCGCACCATCAGCTCATTGTTGGCCGGCGAGTAGCTGACGTTGCCGGTCACGTCCTCGCTCGAGAGTCCGCCAATCCGATGCTCGAGGCCGGGCGTGCCGGGAATCGCCCACAGCCGCGCCAGCGTCTCCGGGTTCCGCTTGTACGGCATGAAACCGTTCGGATCGGAGGCGAATTCGACCTTGATCGGCGGCAGCTTGTCGGCATCCGGCAGCAGCCACGGCTCAGAGCCGTTGGCCAACTGGCCGTCGGTCAGCAGGATCACCGGCGTCATGTAACTGACCGCCAGCCGCACCGCCTCATAGGCGCATTCGAAGCAGTCCGCCGGCGTCGCCGCCGCGATAATCGGAATCGGCGATTCGCCATGGCGTCCGTACATGGCCATGAGCAGGTCGGCCTGCTCCGGCTTGGTCGGCATCCCGGTGGACGGTCCGGCCCGCTGCACGTCGGTGATCACCATCGGCAACTCGGTCTTGACCGCGAGTCCGACCGCCTCGGCCTTGAGATTCATGCCCGGGCCGGAGGTCGTCGTGATCGCGATCGCGCCTCCGAAGGCCGCGCCGATCGCCGAGCTTACGCCGGC
Source organism: Deltaproteobacteria bacterium (assembly GCA_021780585.1). Lineage (GTDB taxonomy): Bacteria > Desulfobacterota > Binatia > Binatales > Binataceae > JADMIL01. The sequence continues at coordinate 6,933 of JAJXYM010000125.1, read as the reverse complement.
GATTTCGTCCTCGGCCTGAAAGGTGTAGACGGCGAAGTTCTTGTAGCCTGCGAGTTCGTGCAGCACGTCGCTGGCCGGCGTAATCGGGTAGGAGCCAAGGAACAACGGCCGTCCGGATTTCACCGCCGCCGCGACGAAGCCCAGCGCGGTCGCGCTGTTGCCGGTGATATTGCGATACAGTCCCGGCACGATCTTCGCGGGTTGCACTTCGTACGAACTCGCGAACATTTCGGTGGTATCGCCGTAATTGAAGCCCGCCCGCAGCGCCAGCAGGTTCGCGTTGAGCAACTCCGGCGTCTTCCGGAAGCGTCCCTCGAGCCAGCGCTCGGTGCTCTCGATCGGCCGCTGAAACAGCCACGAGAGCATCCCGAGGACGAACATGTTGCGGCAGCGGAAGACCGCGCGGTTGTTGAGTCCCGTGCTATGCAGCGCCGCGTTGGTCAGCTTCGAGACATCGACCTGGAAAACCTGGAACTTGTCCAGCGAATGATCGGTGAGCGGATTCGTGGCGTAGCCCGCGCGCTTCACATTGGCTTCATTGAACGCCTCGCGATCGACGATAATCACGCCGTTGGGCGGCAAATCGTCGAGATTCGCCTTGAGCGCCGCCGGATTCATCGCCACCAGCACGTTCGGTTCGTCGCCGGCGGTGAAGACTTCGCGGCTGGAGAAGTTGAGCTGAAAGCCGCTCACTCCGGCGATCGTTCCGGCGGGCGCGCGAATTTCCGCGGGGAAATCGGGCAGGGTCGCGATATCGTTGCCGGCCAGCGCCGATTCGGCGGTGAACTGCATCCCCGCCAACTGCATCCCGTCACCCGAGTCACCCGCAAAACGGATAACGACGCTGTCGCGTCGCGCGTGCGGCTTCGCTGCCGAGCCGCCGCCCCCGAGACCTGAGGACTCGGCGGCGTGTCCGGCCGCCTCAGGTGGTAGAGCCATTTCCTTCGATACTCCTTATTCGCTGACAATCCGCGCGGCCACTTTGACGCGGCGCGTAGATGGACCGATATTCCTGATGCCGATCGAAAACTATAGCCAATGACGCCGGTAAGTTAAAGGGATTCGTCGCCCGCCCGTCAACGCTCTCTAACGCACCGCAAAATCACGGAATTCACCGGTTTTCCCGCCCCATTCCTCGCGCACTTCCGCGACCCGCGCCGCCGGCGGTCCGCTTCGCGCCCATTGCGCCAGCGCCAGCAAATCCGCGCGCCGCCCCTCCGCGACAATCTCGACCGCGCCGTCTTCGAGATTGCGCGCGTAGCCGCGCAGGCCGAGCGATCGCGCCCGTGTGCGCGCGGAGGCGCGGAAGAACACGCCCTGGACGCGCCCGGCGACGATCAGCCGCAGCCGCGCCGCGTCGTCCCCGCCGGTCACGCCTCGCCCTCGATCAGCTTGAGGAATTGCGCTTCGTCGAGCGTCCGTACGCCCAATTCGGCGGCCTTGCGCAGTTTCGATCCCGGTTCGGCGCCCGCGACCACGAAATCCGTCTTGCGGCTGACCGACGCGGTGACCCGCCCGCCGGCCGCCAGGATCCGCTGTTCCGCCGCCTCGCGCGTCATCGTTTCCAGTGCGCCAGTCAGCACGAAAGTCTTGTCGCGCAGCGCCGCGCGCCCCGCGGCCGGCTCGGCCACCGGCGCGATTTCGAGCATCGCCGCCAGCCGTTCGACCGCCCGCCGATTACGCGGCTCGGCGAAATACTCGCGGATACTGCGCGCGACCTCGCCGCCAATATCGCGCACCGCCAGCAGCTCCTCCTCGCTTGCCCGCATCAACGCCTCGAGCGTGCGCAGGCGGAGCGCGAGCTGACGCGCGGTATGCTCCCCGACGTGCCGGATCCCCAGGCCGTTGATCACGCGATCGAGCGTGGTATGGCGCGAGCGTTCGATCGCGGCGATCAGATTGGCCGCGCTCTTCGCGGCCATCCGCTCCAGTCCCGCGACCTGCTCCGCCGTCAGCCGGTAGATATCGTCAAGTTCGCGGACCAGCCCGCGCTCGACCAGTTGCGCGACGATCTTGTCGCCCAGGCCGTCAATATCGAGCGCCAGCTTCGACGCGAAATGCCGGATCGACTCGCGCATCCGCGCCGGACAGTTCGCGTTGACGCAGAAGTAGGCGACTTCCCCCTCCTCATGGACGATCGCGCCGCCGCATTCCGGACATTTGCGCGGCATCGTGAATTCGTCGGCCCGCGGATGGCCCTTTTTGGTCACGCGCACCACGTAGGGAATCACGTCGCCCGCCCGCTCGATCAGAACGGCGTCGCGTTCGCGGATATCCTTGCGCCGAATCTCGTCGAGATTGTGCAGCGAGGCGTTCGAGATCGTCACTCCGGCGAGCGCCACCGGCTCGAGCTTCGCCACCGGCGTCAGCGATCCGATGCGCCCGACCTGCACCTCGATCGCGCGCACCCGCGTCTCCGCCTGCTGCGCCTTGAACTTGTACGCGACCGCCCAGCGCGGCGATCGCGAAACCTCGCCCAGCCGCTCCTGCAGCGCGAACGAATCGACTTTCGCCACGATCCCGTCGGCTTCGTAATCGAGCTCGTGGCGCCGTTCGCTCAGCTCGTTCCAGTAGTCGAGCACCGCGCCGCCCCCGGCGCATCGCCGCGACAGCGGATTGACTCTCAGCCCCAGCGTCTTGACGCCCTGCAGGAAATCCCATTGCGAGGCGAATTCGATCCCCTCCATCGCGCCCGGCGAGTGCACGAAGATGTCCAACGGCCGCGCCGCCGTGATTTTCGGATCGAGCTGCCGGAGCGAGCCGGCCGCCGCGTTGCGCGGATTCGCAAACGGCGCCTCGCCCGCCCGCACCCGCTCGGCGTTGAGCCGTTCGAACGCGCGCCGCGGAAAGATCACTTCGCCGCGCACCTCCAGCAATTTCGGCATCGCGCGCCGCGCCGGTTTGATCAGCCGGAGCGGAATGCTGCGGATCGTCCGGATATTCGCGGTCACGTCCTCGCCGTTGACGCCGTCGCCGCGCGTCGAACCGACCACCAGCCGTCCGTCCTCGTACACCAGCTCGACCGCAAGGCCGTCGAGCTTGACCTCGCCGACGTACTCGATTTCCTCGTCCGATTTGAGAAACCGCTTGATCCGCGCGTCGAACTCGGCCATCTCCGCGGCGTCCATCGCGTTCGCCAGCGACAGCATCGGCCGCCGATGGACCACGACGCCGAACTTCTCGCTCGGCGCCGCGCCCACCCGCTGCGTCGGCGAATCGGGCGTGCGCAATTCCGGATGCGCCCGTTCGAGCGCCTCCAGCCGGCGCATCAGCGCGTCGTATTCGGCGTCGGAAATTTCAGGCTGGTCGAAAACGTAATAGAGCTGGTTATGACGATCGATTTGCTCGCGCAGCCGCTCAGCCTCCGCGCGCGGCCCTTCGCTTCTTTCCGCCATATCGGTTCCACGGCCGCGGCGGCGTCATTCGGACCGCGCCGCGCGTGACGCCTGCGCAATCACTATTCCTGCCGGCTGTAGCCCATCGCGTCGAGGAAGTCGTCAAGCGTCGGAAACCGCATATACATATTATGCCGCTTCTGATCGCCGATCGTCGTATGCGGCTCCGACGAATAGGCATGGCCCGGAAACACCACCGTCGCGTCGTCGAGATTACGCAGCGTATGGTTGAGGCTGTGGTACATCGCCTCGGGATCCGACCCCGGCAAATCCACCCGTCCGCATGAATTTACGAACAGCGTATCGCCTGAAATCAGGTTGCCCTCGACCAGAAAGCATTGCGATCCCGGCGTATGGCCGGGCGTATGCAGAAACTTCACTTCCAGCCCGCCGATTTTGAAGGTGTCGCCGGCCGCGACCTTGACCAGGTCCGAATCGCTCAATCCCGAGACCCGGCGCACGCCCTCGGCCTCTTCCTTGTTGACGTAGGCCTTCGCCTTGATCTTCCCGATCAGCTCGGCCGCGCCCTGGATATTATGGCCCATCAGCGAACCGCCCAGATGGTCCGGATGGTAATGGGTAATCAGGATCTGATCGATTTCGTAGCCGTCGGCCGCGGCCAGATTGAGTATTGCGGCGACGTCCCACGCCGGATCGACCACGGCCGCCTTGCGCGTCGCCGGATCGCCGATCAGATAGACGAAATTCGCCATCGGCCCGATCTGGGCCTGCCGCAGATAAATCTTCTCCGCCATCGCGATAACCGCTCCCCGCCGCGCTCAGGATTTCTCGCCCGCCCCGGAATCGCCGCCGCCCGTCGCTTTCAGCCGCGCCGCGCGCGCCGCCCGCGGATCGAGCCGCAACCCGCGATCCCACAGGAACTCCGCCTCGCCCAGCCGCTTCGCCACCCATCGCGACTGCACGAACAGATGGTCGCTCAGGCGGTTGACGTACTTGAGCAGATGCTCATTGAGGGGCTCCGTCCGATTCAGCCGCCATCCTACCCGCTCCGCCCGCCGGCAGACCGTGCGCGCCTGATGCAGGAACGCATTGAGCACGCCGCCGCCCGGCAGGGTGAACGAATTGAGCGGCTCCAGCGCCTGCTCCATCCGATCCATCTCATGTTCGAGCGCCGCAATCTCGCCCTCGCCCATGTGATGCATCTCCGGATATTCGGCGGCGGCCGGGGTCGCCAGCTCGCTGCCGACGTCGAACAACTCGTTCTGAATCCGCCGCAGCATCCCGGCGTACCAGTCGAAATCGTCGCCCAGCCGCGCGCGATAGTCCGGCAGATAGGTGCGCACGATTCCGACGATCGAATTCAGCTCATCGACCGTGCCATAGGCCTCCAGCCGATCGCCCTCCTTGGCCACGCGCTCGCCGCCGACCAGCGCGGTCGTTCCCTTGTCTCCCGTGCGCGTGTAGATGCGCGTCAGCCGTATCGCCATCAGCGGCCCGCCTTCGCGCGCAGCGCGGAATAGCAGCGGTCGCCAAGTTCCTTGCTCACCGGCAAGCCCGCGTCGCGCCATCCCGGGACCACCACCGCGCCTGCCGCGTCGCGCGCGCCGCCGAAACCGCCGCGCACGTTGGTCAGGTCGGTGTAGCCGCACCCTTCGAGAATTTCGCAGGCGCGCTGCGAGCGTCCGCCCGCCAGGCATCCGACGACCAGTTTGACGCCCTTCGGAATCGCCTGCTCGACCACCGCGGCGAATTCCGGATTCGGCTCCATCTGGCCCGGCCCCTTGATAAACACGACCGGCACGTTGAGCGCGCCCTCCGGATGGCCGGCGGCGAATTCAGCCTCCGTCCTCACGTCGAGATAGATCGCGCCCGGATTCGCCCGCAGCGTGTCATACGCCTGCGGCGGTTCGGCCTGCTTGATCGCCATCTTGGGATTTCCTCGCGATTTGATTTTAGCACGCGCGGCGCGCGCAACGCTCGCCGCGGCGCCGGATTGCCGCTCCGGCCGCGGCCGGCGACCGCTCCGCCAGGCGCGGGTCCGGCGCGATCCGGAAAGCGGGCCGCTCAGCCCTTGCGATAGACGGCGAATTCCTCTTCGAGCCGCGCCGCCCGATCCTGCGCCGAGGCGAGTTTCTGGGTACGCAGAAAAAACCGCACCAGCTCCTCATGGCCGGCCTGTCCGGCGGGACTCGCCACTTCCACCAGCTCCTCGATCAGGCTCGGAAACTTCTCGCCCGGAATATAGTAATTGGCCCAGCCGAAATTACAGTAGCGATGCAGTATCTTGGCGATGGTCTTTTCCAGCGATTCGCGCCGGTTGCCGCCATGTTCCTCTTGCTGTGCCAAATCTCGCTCCTTCGCCCGCAACGGTCGCCCGCGACGCGCGCGCGCCGTCCTGACGTTAGCTCAATCCGCGCGCCGCTCCAACCCGCGATTCACGCGCTTTTTTCGGCCGTTTCCGGCTGGTCCTCGATCCACAGCAGCTTATGGTAGTCGAAGCGCGAGCCCTCGATGACGTTGAATTTGACGATCGCGAAATAGGGCGACAGATCGAAATCGCGCGGCGTGATCAGCGTCGACGCCACCCGCCGCATCAGCCCCGGCGGCGCCGCCGCTCGTCCCCGCAACCACTCGAAGCGCAAACTCGGGCGCGGCCGCGGCGGCGCGAAATCCGGCGGCAGCGGCTCGAACCGCGGCACGATCGGAAAGCGCACCCGCGCGAAACTCTCCGCGATCAGACTCGAACAGATCAGCCGCGTCGGATCGGTGCTGCCGAACTCCAGCGCCTGGCGCCGCAGCCGCGCCGGCACGATGCTCACCGGCAGGAAATAGCGCGCAAGGTCGAACAGATTGCGCAAATCGTATTGCTTGCCGACGTTGTCCAGCGCGTAGTCGACCACCGCCCGCTGATCGGCCGCGGTCAGTCCCCACGGCCGGCAAATCCGGATATTGAATTCGCGATAATTCGCCAGCGGCGTCAGCACCACGCCGTTGTTGACCAGCGCCTCGACCAGCAGATGGTCGGCGTCCGCGCCGAATTTCTCCCGCAGCGACGGATCGCGCCGCACCGCCTCGTCGCCAACGTACAGCGCCGCGTGCGACCACGAGCTTTGCGTCAGATACTTGATTACTTCGCTGATCCGTTCATTGCCCTCGACCAGCAACACGTCGCCCTTGCGGATCAGCCGGGCGAGCTGCGCCAAATCGTTGGGAAATGGAACCGTGTAGCCGGTAACCTGTTTGGACAACAGCTCGGCGGCGAACCGCACCAGACGGTTCAGCAGGTATGCAATCGGATTGCGCCAGACGATCGCGGGCACGTCAGTTCGGGCTTCACCCGCCGGCGCGGCTCGGGGCGGCGGCGGCGCGACCCTCCATCGTGCGAAAATGATATCAAGGCCGCCCGCCGGCGAAAAAGCCCCGCGCCGTCTCGGCGCGCGCGGTCGCCCGAGCGTGGATTCGCGGGTCAAGCCCGCGAACGACGGCTCCTTCCCGGCGCGCGCCGCTCAGCCCTTGAACGCGCCAACGATGCCGTAAAAGGGCAGGTTCACCGTCGCCTGATTCGGATCGTCGGTTT
>JAJXYM010000273.1 GCA_021780585.1 Deltaproteobacteria bacterium | reverse complement strand
CGCGGACCGTCGCCGTGCGCGCGTCACGCGCAAGTCGGCGGACGGCGGGAGGACCACGGCGCGGCGGATTCGAGTTGCGCCGCCAGGCGAAGCAGCAAATCCTCGCGCCCGTACGGCGCGACGAACTGAACTCCGATCGGCAGTCCCGCCGCGGTCATATGGAGCGGTAATGAAATCGCCGGCAGCCCAGCGATATTCCACGGCGTGGTAAAGGCGCTCATCTGATTGAGTCGCGCTCCGGCGGCGCCCGGCCGTTCGTTGGGACCAACTTTGAAATGGCCGAGGGGCGGCGCCGCCGACGGCGTGGTCGGCGTCATCAGCAGGTCGTATCCGCTGTCGGCGAACCAATTCGCCGTCGCGCGCGAAAACTCATTGAACCATTCGCACGCGGCCAGATAATCGACCGCCGCGACGCGCCGGCCGCGCTCGATCAGGAACCACGTCCACGGCTCGAAATCCTCCGCCGTCAGCGGCCGGCCGAGCATCGCGGCGGCGGTTTCCGCCTGACGCGCCTCGCCGGCGGCGACAACACGGCCGAAGGCCTGGTTGACGCGCTGGTCGTCGAGCGCGGCGGGAAAATTTTCTTCCACGCGATGGCCGAGAGTTGCGAGCAGCCGCGTGGCGTTGCGGAGCGCGGTCGCGGCCTCGGCGTCGATCCCCGGATGGAATTTCGGCGCGCGTTCCATCATCCCGATGCGCAAGTTTTCGGGCGGACGCACGACGGATTCGGCGAACGGACGGGCGGGCGGCGGCGCGGTCCACGGATCGCCCGGCATATAGCCGGCGACGACGTCGAGCGCGGTCGCGGCGTCGCGCACGCTGCGCGCCATCACGCCCTCCTCACACAGGCCATGCCAGAATTCGGCATACGCGGGACCGAGCGAGGCGCGGCCGCGCGAGGCTTTCAAACCGACCAGTCCGCAGAACGCGGCGGGAATCCGAATCGAGCCGCCGGCGTCGTTGGCGTGCGCGATCGGCACGAGCCGCGCCGCGACCGCCGACGCGGCGCCGCCGCTGGAACCACCGGCGGCGTGAGCGAGGTTCCATGGATTACGCGTCGCGCCCCAGGCGGCGGTTTCGGTCGAGAGCGAGACGCCCCATTCGGGCACGGTGGTCTGTCCGAGCGCGATCAGGCCGGCCGATCGGAACTTCGCCGCGACGTGGGAAGTCGTCCGCGCGGTGAGCGCGGCGTCCTTGAACGGTTTCCATCCCCAACTGAACGGCTCGCCCGCGATCGTCTGCAGGAGGTCCTTCATCAGGAACGGCACGCCCGCGAATGGAGCCGCGCCCGGCCGGAGCGCGCGGATTTCCGCAATCGCGCGCTCGTAGCGTGGAAAGATCACGCAGTTGAGCGCGGGATTCAGCCGCTCGATCCGCGCGATCGCGGCCTCGGCCAGTTCGGCCGCGGTCGCTTCGCCCGACGCGACGATTGCGGCCTGTGCGGTCGCGTCGAGATTCGCCAGCTCCTCGCTACGCATCGATTTGCCGCTCCGCTCGTTCAGAGCAGTCCGTAGGCGCGGGCGACGTTCTCGCCGAGAATCCCGCGCCGGCCCGATTCGGTCATCGGCTTGACCATCTCGGCCAGCTCCTCGAGGTAGTTGCCCGGATGGTCGGGATGGGGATAGTCGCTGGCCCAGAAGAATTTGTTCTCGCCGACATGGGTCATCATCGCGGCGATCGTGCGCTCGTCGGGATCGGCCGAGATGAAACAGCTCCGCTTGAAATAGTGGGAGGGCTTTTCCTTGAGCCGGACGTTCTGCGCGATCGTCGTGCCGGTGAAGATGGCGTCGGCGCGGTCGAAGAAATAGCCAATCCATCCGGCGCCCGATTCGAGCACGACCAGTTTCAGATTCGGAAAGCGATCGAAGACGCCGAACTGGAAGAAGGTCGCGAAGGCGTGCTGAACGCCCTGCGCCGCGAACAGATCGTAATACCAGGCGGCCCAGCCGAAATTGTCGTAGCGATGGTGCACGCCGAAGGTCGGAGGCTCGAGTGTCGGATGGATTGCGATCGGAACGTTGAAGTCCTGGGCGAGCGCGAAAATTCGATCGTGCGCGGGGTCAGCATGGGGCCGGCGCGAAATCGTGAAGGGGGCGAAAAAGGCGCCTTTGCATCCGTCCTTGACGGCGCGTTCGAGCTCGCGCGCGGCTTCGTCCGGATCGCCGAGCGAGAGATGGGCGATCGGAATCAGCCGTCCGCCCGAGTCGCGGCAGAAGTCGGCGATCCAGCGATTGTAGGCGCGGCAATAGGCGCCGGAGATTTCGGCGTCCATCGTTTCGCATTCCCACAGCAGCCCGATCGTCGGATAGAGGATCGATTTCGCCATCGCCTCCTTATCGAGCAGTTGCAGCCGCTCCTTCATGTCCATCGTGCCGAACGCGGCGCCCTTGAGATAAGTGTCTTCCGGCTTGGGCTTTTCGTAGCGCAGCTCGGCGGCGCGGCCGGCGTTGACGAACTCCTCGCGGCGGCGACGCGCCTCGGCCACCTGCTTGCCCATCCCGCCGAGCGTGCCGAGCTGGCCCTGGCGCGTCAGCTTGGCGCGTTTGCCGTCAACTTCGAGAAATTCGTAGCCGTCGTCGCCAACCTTGATCTGAATCGGACGGTTGCGATATTTCGGCTCAAGATATTTGAGCCACAGGTCGGGCGGCTCAAGGATATGTCCGTCGGCGTCGATCACCAGCGCTTCGGTCGGCATCGGGTTGCTCCGTTCATGATTCGGTGTGGCCGAATCAAATATATTTCGTCGTTACGGAATGCGCCCTGACGGCGCATGTCTGGTCCGTTCCTCCGCGCCCGCGCATCGTTCAGAACAGCGCGAGCGGATTCACCGGCGACGCGGTCGCATGTTCGAGGATCAGCGGCGCCATCGTGAACAGGAATTCGTAGCGATTATGTCGTTCGCAGGCGGCGGCCAGCGCCTCGAAATCGGCGTTGTCGATCAGATGCACACCCATCATGACGAGCGTGCCGACGTGGATTGGCAGGCCCAATTCGTTGCCGTAGGGACTCGGCACGGCGTCGCTCACGGCATCGCATCCGAGCACCGCGATCTTCCGCTGATGGAGCCATTCGAGGCACGAGGCGTCGAGGCCGGGCAGGCCCTCGCGGCGCGGGTCCCAGGCGCCTTTGGCGGCTTTGCGGCGATGGCGTCCGGTGCGGATGAGGAGCGCGTCGCCCTCCGCAACGCTGAGGCCGGGGCCGAGCTTTTCGGCGGCTTCGAGGTCCTCGGGAAAGATCAACTCGCCCGGCTCGAGCCATTCGGCTTGGCGCGCTTTCGCAACATCCAGCATCACGCCCCGGCTCATGATTCCGTCGCGCGTCACGTCGATCGCGCATCGGCGGGCGCCGAAGCGGCCGACCTCGCGGTCGCTGAAGCCGTTGTACATCTTGCCCTGCCAGAAGACGTGGCAGAGCGCGTCCAGATGCGTGAAGGCCATCCCGTGCGGCGCGATCGCGAAATAGTCGAGCGAGGCGACTCCAGGCGGTCCCGCATGGAGCATCATGTGCTGGACGGGCTGGGGATTATCCGGAGTGGTTTTGGTCGAGAGCGGCTGCGCGAGCGAGACGATATCGCCGGTTTTGGCCAGCCTTGCGGCGTGAGCGCGTTTCTGCGCCGTAATAAAGTTGAGCGCGCCGCGCTCGTCTTCTTTGCCCCAGCGGCCCCAGTTGCTGATTTTTTCGTAGAGTGCCCGAACTTCCTGGGCGGTCAACCGCGCTGGCATGAATGCACCCTCCCTGGTGGCGCTTCACCGATTAGCGAATCTCACGACCGCCGAATCGTCCGGAGCGTCGCGACGTTGCGTCGCGCGTCGCACCGGGTTTTCGATGGCGACCGGCGTCCGTGTATGCTTCGGCGTATAGCATGGGGCGGGCGATCGCGGTCAACCCGCGCGACCGCCGCCGACCCGTCGGGATCGATCGTCAGAGCCGACTGGCGGGCGGGAGGGCGAGAGTAACTTGACCAATCGCGATTGCGAAGCGGCCCGTCGATATCACGCGGTGACGAAGCATTCATACACCAGCGTACGCGGCAATCCGCATTATCTGGATTGGGATAACCGTCCGCTGCCGTACAAGATCTATCCGGCGGCGGGATCGCTCGCGATGCCGCGCGAGCTGGAGTTGCCGTCGATACCGACGACGGCGGCGATCGCGCGCGACGTGCCGGCGGACGGCGTCGGCGCGGCGATCGATTTGGACATGCTTACGCGGCTCATGTTCTGCACGGGCGGGCTGACGCGCAGCCGGACCGTTGATGGCGAGGAATATCATTTTCGCGCGGCGGCGTCGGCCGGAGCGCTCTATCCGATCGAAATTTACCTGGCGACGGGCGGGGTCGAGGGGCTCGAGCCGGGGCTGTATCATTTCTCGCCGGCCGATCTGAAATTGCGCGGACTGCGGCGCGGCGATTGGCGCGGCTATCTGGCGGACGCGGGTGCGGGACGCGAAGCGCTCCGGCAGGCGCGGGCGGTGATAGTCTTTTCCGCGCTGTTCTGGCGTAGCGCATGGAAATATCGGGCGCGGGCATATCGTTATTGTTTCTGGGACGGCGGTACGATGATCGCGAATCTGATGGCGGCCGCGAACGCCGAGAATATCCCGACCGAGATTATCACCGCGTTTGCGGACGGGCCGATCGAACAGCTCCTTGAACTCGACGGCGACCGCGAGGGCATCGTCTGTATGGTCGCGCTGGGACGGTCCGATGTTCCGGTCGCGCGCTCCGGTGCGGAGCTTCAGTTGCCGCCGATCGGGCTCGAGACGATCGCGCTGTCCGGGCGCGAGGTCGTTTATGACGACCTGGTGAAGATGCATCGCGCGTCGCGGCTGGAATCGGCGGATGAAGTGGATGCCGTCCGGGCGGCGCGAGTCGTTGCGGCGCCGCCTGCGCTCGCGAC
>JAJXYM010000142.1 GCA_021780585.1 Deltaproteobacteria bacterium | reverse complement strand
CGGCGCGGAGGGCGCGGGCGCGGCGGCGCAGATGGGCCTGTTCGCACCGCTCGAACGGCGCGTGATCGAAGAGTTGCGCGCGGCCGAGGTCGAACGGATGACGCCGATCGAGGCGCTGAATTTGATCGCGCGGATCGCGGCGCGGCTCAATGGCGGCGGAGAATCGTAGCGGCGCGGGCGCGATGCGCGGCGGTCCGATGACGGCGCGGCGACTCCGGGCGTGGGCGATCGCGGCGCCGATCGCGTTCGCGCTGACGTGCGGCGTGGGACGCGCGGCGCGGGCGGCGACGATCGACGGCGCGGCGCTCGATCGGCGCGGCCCCGCGGTCGAGATGCGCTTCGCGATTCGCGGGCGCGGATTACGCTGGCGCCTCAGCGCGCATCGCCAGGAATTATGGATCGATTTGAGCGGGACGCGGCTCGGGATCGGCGCGCGTCCGTTCGCCGGGCGCGCGCTTGATCCGGTGGGCGGGGTGACGACATTCGCCGCCGGCGCGGGCGCGGCGCGAATCGTGATCGCGGTGAACGGGCGGGCCGATTACGTGGTCGTGCGGACGCGGCATCAACTGGTCGTGCGGGTCGCTCCGGCGGGCGCGGTCCCCGATCTGGCGGGGCCGCTGTTGGCGGAGGCGCGGCGAACGCGGATTGCGCCGCGGCGCGCGGCGCGGGCGCAAGCGGGAGTCGGCGCGGGGCCGGCCGGAGAGGGGAGTGCGATCGCGGGGAATGAACGCGGCGCCGGTGGCGCGGCGGGAAGTGCGCCGGCGCGGCGGCCGATCGTGATGATCGATCCGGGGCATGGCGGGCGCGATCCGGGAACCGAATCGGCCGACGGTATCGCGGAGAAGGCGCTCGCGCTGCAAATTGCGCAGATGCTGCGCGCGGCGCTAATCGCGCGGGGCGTTGACGCGCGGCTGACGCGCGGCGCCGACGTGTTCATCCCGCTCGCCGAACGCACGGCAATCGCGAACGCGGCCGGCGCCGATCTGTTCGTGTCGATTCATCTGAATTCGAGTCCGAACCGGACGACGAGCGGAATCGAAACGTACTATCTGAACAACACGACGGACCGCGCGACGATTCGGCTGGCGCGGATGGAGAATGGGGTCGCGGGCGGCTATAGCGCGCCGGCCGGACCCGACTTACACTACATCCTGGCCGACCTGCGCCAGCAATATAAGGCGAATGAATCGGCGTCGCTGGCGCGGATGATCGAAGCGGGGACGGTCGCGGACGCGGGGGCCGCGGCGGGAATCAGGGTGAATGAACTGGGGGCGAAGCAGGGGCCGTTTTACGTGCTGGTGGGGGCGTTGATGCCGGCGGTGCTGGTCGAGTGCGGATTTCTTTCCAACGCGGGCGAGGCGCGCTTGCTGCGGTCGCCGGCGTATCGGCGGGCGCTGGCCGAGGGAATCGCGCAGGCCGTCGGACATTACTTCAACGCCGACGCCGCGGTGGGGAATCTGTGAGCGAAACGACGGCGCCGGAAGCGCGGGCGGACGGCGCGGCCCCGGTCGTTCGCGGCGAAGCGGCGCTGGCCGCCGAGATGGAGCGGACGAAGGCTCCCGGAGCGGTCGCGCGGGCGCATCTGGAGGCGGCGCGCGCGGCGTTGCGCGAACGGCATTTCGCGGGCGCCGGCGGAATCGAGATCGTGCGCGCGTTCACCGCCGCGGTGGACGATCTGATGCGCGCGCTCTATCGCTACGCCGACGCCGAACACGCGCATCGCTTCTCCCGGCTCAATCAGCGAATCGCGATCGTCGCGCGCGGCGGTTACGGCCGTCTGGAGCTGAATCCGTACTCGGATATCGACCTGCTCTTTCTGCACGATTACAAGCCCGGGCCGTACGCCGAAGTGGTGACGGAGATTATCCTGCACGCGCTGTGGGACGCGGGCGTAACGATCGGCTATTCGGTGCGGAGCACGGCCGAATGCGTCAAGATGGCGGCGGCGGACCTCAAGGAAAAGACCGCGATCCTCGACGCGCGCTTTCTCGCCGGCGACGAAAAACTATACGCGCAGTTCGACAAGGCTCTCGTGAGCGACGTGCTCAATCGCGACCAGCGGGCCTTCTTCGACGCCAAGCTCGGCGAGAGCCGCGGGCGCCATAAGCAGTACGGCGATTCGATCTATCTGCTGGAGCCGCAGATCAAGGAGGGCGAGGGCGGCCTGCGCGACCTGCATACGGCGCTGTGGCTGGCGAAGGTCAAATACAAGGTGCACGGGCTCGAGGAGCTGGTGCAAAAGGCGGTGATCACCGAGCGGGAATTGAACGAAGTGGCGGCGGCGCAGGATTTCCTGCTGCGGGTGCGCAATTCGCTGCATTTCCTGACCGGGCGGCATACCGACCAGCTTACCTTCGAGTTCCAGGAGCGGATCGCGCCGCTGATGGGGTTCACGGCGAGCGACGGCGCGCCCGCCAGCGCCCATCTGATGCGCGCGTATTATCAGCAGGCGAGCCGGATCCTGCTGTTCGCCGAGGGACTGATCGCGCGGGTCACCGAGGATATGACGCCGGCGCGTTTTCTGCGGCGCAGTCCGGGGCGGCAGATCCGGCCGGGCGTGGCGATTCAGGGCAAGGTGATCGGCATCACCAGCGCCGATTTTTTCCGCCGCGCGCCGCTCAATCTGATCACGATTTTCGCCGACTGCCAGACGCACGAGGTCGAGCTTTCCGGCAGCGCCTATCAGATGGTGCGCGACAACCTGGGCCTGATCGATGACGCGATGCGCAACGATCCGCGCACCGGGATGGCGCTGATGGGCGTGCTGAGCGGACGCCAGCGCGTCGCCGAAACCCTCGAGGCGATGCATCGCGCGGGCGTGCTCGGCGCGGTGATTCCCGAATTCGGCAATCTGTACGCGCGCGTGCTGCACGACCTTTATCATATCTACACGGTCGATCGTCATTCGCTGGCGGCGGTGCGCGAACTCGAACGGCTGCGGACCGGGGAATTCAAGGAGACCAATCCGCTGTTGACCGAAGTCGCGCGCGAATACGGCGGGCTGCCGATGGTGTTTCTGGCGCTGCTGCTCCACGATATCGGCAAGGGCCACGGCCACGACCATCACGAGCGCGGGGCGCAACTCGCGGTGGGCGTTTGCGCGCGGATGGGGCTTGACGAGGAGGAGACCGATCTCGTGGTCTTCCTGGTGCGCGAGCATCTGATGATGTCGCAGGTGGCGCAGAAGGGCGACGTCGACGATCCGGGCACGGTCGGGGATTTCGCGCGCGAGGTCGGCTCGATCGATCGGTTGAAGGCGCTCTATCTGCTGACCTTCGCGGATATGCGCGCGGTCGCGCCGAAGGTCTACAACAATTGGCGCGACATGCTCTTGAGCGAGCTCTACATGCGCGCGCTCAAGACGCTCGAGCAGGGCGGACGCGAGGCCGCCGATCCGGCGCGCCGTCTCGCGCACGCCAAGGCCGCGGTTCGGGAGCGGCTGGCGGCCGCCAACGCCCCCGCGGCGGCGGTGGCGGAGTTCCTTGAGCTGATGCCCGACCGCTATTTCCTGACGGTTCCGGAAAGCGACATCAAATTGCATTTCGAGCTGATGCGCGCGATCGATGAACGGTCGCTGGTGTGCCGCCATCGCCATTTCCCGGAACTCGAGTTCAGCGAATTCATCGTCGTGACGCGCGACGTTCCCGGACTGTTCGCGATGATCGCCGGCGTGTTGACCGCCAACAATCTCAATATCCTCTCCGCGCGCATCACGACCCGCGGCGACGGCGTCGCGCTCGACGTCTTCCGCGTGTCGCATCTCGGGACCGGCGGCGCGATCGCGATGGACGAGGAGCGCTGGGTGCGGGTCGAGCGCGATCTTGAACGCGTGCTTTCGGGCGAGCGGGATATCGCCGATCTGGTCGCCCGATCGCAGCAGACGCGCTTCGGCGCGCGCCGCTTCACCCGCCGTTTCGCCACCGAGGTCACAATCGACAACCGCAGCTCCGAGGAGTTCACGGTGGTCGACGTCTTCACGCAGGACCGCGTCGGCCTGCTGTTCGCGATCACCCACACGCTGTTCCGGCTCGGCCTGGTGATTCATCTCGCGCGCATCTCGACCAACGCCGATCAGGCGATCGACGTGTTTTTCGTCAGCGATCGCGCGGGGAGCAAGGTGGTCGATCTGGAGCGGATGCGGACGCTGCGCGCGGAATTGCTCACGCAACTCGACGCCGATCCCAATCCGTCCGCGGCCAAGACGGACGGGGCATGACGATGGCGGTTGCGGCGGACGCGGCGGGGCGGCGCACGACGGGCGAAATCGATTGGAACGAGCTGATCGATCGCCATCTGGCGCGCCGCGCGGTCGAGCGCGGCCTCAGCCGCAACTCGCTCGAGGCCTACGGCTTTGACCTGCGCGACTTCCAGCGCCATTGCCGCGACCACGCGGTCGCGCCGGCCGGACTCGATACGCCGCGCCTGACGGCCTATCTGGCCGACCTCGGTGCGCGCGGGTTCCGCGTCTCGAGCCAGCGGCGGCGACTCTCGGCCGTGCGCGGGCTGGTGCGCGAGATGCTGGAGGCCGGGATTATCGCGCGTGATCCGACGGTCGGTCTCGACCTGAAACGCCATCCGCGGCCGCTTCCGCGCACGCTCGGCCGGGCCGATCTCGAAGCGTTGATCGCCGCGATCGACGTCTCGACTCTGCGCGGCAAGCGCGATCGCGCGATGCTCGAGCTGGCCTACGGATGCGGCCTGAGGGTCTCGGAGCTGGTCGGCCTCAAGTTCAGCCAGGTCAAGCCCGACGCCGGCGTGGTAATCGTGATCGGCAAGGGCGACAAGGAGCGGATCGTGCCGCTGGGCGGAGCCGCCCGGCGCGCGCTGGCGGACTATCTCGAAGCCCGGCGCGCGGCGGCCGTTGACGGCGACGCCGGCCGCGTCCGCCGCCCGGCGCGCGCGGCGATCGCG
>JAJXYM010000228.1 GCA_021780585.1 Deltaproteobacteria bacterium | reverse complement strand
GTGATTTTCGCCGGATGGCGCGCCAGCAGGTAGCCGCCGCTCGGACCCTTCTGGCTCGCGACCAATCCGCCGCGTTTCAGCTCGATCAAAAGCCGCCGCAAATAGTTCTCCGGAATCCCCTGCGCCGCCGCGATCTCCTCGACCCGCTGCGGCGGCGCTCCCGGATAACGCTCCGACAGCGTGATCAGCGCCTTCAGGCAATAATCGACTCCAACGCCAAATTTCATCGTCTTCCCGCCCGCAAGCCTAGCAGGATGCCGGACTGAACGGAATAGCTGACTAATTTACTCATTTATTTAGTTGACTAAAATGGTCCTGTTAGTTATGTTTCGGGCGTCGATTCCGTACGAGGAGTGCCCTATCGCCAGTGCCGAAGCGTGAAGCGCCATCCTGGGAAACCGTACTCAAGCGTAATTCGGTCGAACGCCTCAAGCGCGAGTTGTTCCCCACCGAGCTGGCCAATCAATGGGATCGGCTGGTCGCGACGCCCTACGAGAAGCTGCCCGAAGAGGACATCGTGCGCCTGCAATGGTTCGGGATGTACCACGACAAGCCGAAGATCGGGACCTTCATGATGCGGGTGAAGATTCCGAGCGGCATCCTGAGCCCCGCCGGACTCGACGCGATCGGCCAGGCCTCGGAGCTGTACGGCCGCGGTGAGGGCGAGCTGACGACGCGCCAGAATATCCAGCTCCATTACCTGACGCTGGACCGCGCACCGGAGATCTTCGAGCGCTTTCGCGCGGTTGGGCTCTCTACGATGGGCGGATGCGGCGATTGCGTGCGTAATATCACCGGATGCCCGGTCGCCGGCATCGACCATGACGAACTGTTCGACGCGACCGGCCTGATTGCCGAGGCGGCAAACTTTTTCTACGGGAATCGCGACTATTCCGACCTGCCGCGCAAGCACAAGATCTCGATTGCGGCCTGCCGTTTCCAGTGCAACGCGCCGGAGATCAATTGTATCGCGATGGTCGGCGTGGTCCGCGACGGGCGCGAGGGTTTCGCCGTGCGCGTCGGCGGCGGCCAGTCCTCGACGCCACGCCTCTCGCGCCATCTGGGGGTCTTCATTCCGCGCCCGCACGCGATCGCAACCCTGCGCGCGATTATCGACGTTTGGCGCTCGACCACCGAATACCGGATCTCGCGGGTCAAGGCGCGGCTCAAGTTCATGATCGACGATTACGGCGTTGACGCCTTCCGCGAGTTGGTCGAGGCTCGCCTCGGCTATGCGCTGGAGCGGCTCGACGATCCGCCGCCGCCCGCCGCTGAAAGCGATCACATGGGGATTCACGAGCAGAAGGGGTCCGGCCGCTTCTACGTCGGCTTTCCGGTGCGGCTCGGCCTGATGGGCGGCGCCGCGATGCGCGCGATCGCGGCGCTCGCGGCCGAGTTGGGCGGCGATATCCGCCTCACCCGCCGGCAAAATTTCATCCTCACCGGGATTCCGGAAAACCGCCTCGACGAAACGATTGCGCGGGTCGGCGAACTCGGTTTTCCGCTCGGCGTCAACGGCCTCTATGCGTCGTCGATCGGCTGTATCGGCGATCCGCACTGCAACTACGCCGTTACGCCGACCAAGGAAAAGCTCGCCACCGTGATCGATCGGCTGGCGACGCAATTCGGCGACGCGGTCGGCGATCTCAAGGTGAATCTCGACGGATGCCCGCACGCCTGCGCGCAACACTGGACCGGCGATATCGGCCTGCAAGGCACGACCGGACGCGGACCCAACGGCGAGCCGCTTGAAGCGTTTGACATAATCCTGCGCGGCGGACTGGGCCGGGACGCCGCGATCGGCAAGCCGATCCTGCGCCGGGCGCCGTCGGCGCAAATCGAGGATATCGTCGCGCGGCTGGTCGCCACCTGGCTGGAGCGGCGCGCGCCGGGCGAAAGCTTTACCAAATTCTGCGTCCGCACCCCCGACGCGGAATTGATCGCGGCCGCCAGCGACCAGGCGGTCGCCGCCGCCGCGGGAGCCTGATCAACCGATCGAAGAGAGCGCATTGCGAGGTAAGCCGCCGATGGAAGCGCATAGCGAACCCCTGCTGATGGACGAACTCGAAGCCGGCGAGGCCGCTGTCGAACTCGACGACAAGGAGCCGCAAGAGGTAGTTGCCTGGGCGATCGAAAAATTCGGCCGCCGGCTTGGCATCTGCTCGAGCTTTCAGGCCGAGGGATGCGCGCTGATCGAGATGGCGTGGCGGATCGATCCCGGCGTCCGCGTCTTCACGATCGACACCGGCCGCCAGCCCGAGGAGACGCAACGGCTGATCGAACGCTTTCGCGACAAGTACGGGATCCGCACCGAAGTCTTTATGCCGGAGACCCGCACGGTCGAGCAGATGGTCTCGAAGCACGGCGCCAATCTGTTCTATCGCGACGTCAATCTGCGCCTGCTCTGCTGCCAGATCCGCAAGGTGCTGCCGCTGCGTCGCGCGCTGATGAATTTTGACGGCTGGGTCACGGGATTGCGCCGCGACCAATGGGCCACCCGCTCGAATATCCGCAAGATCGAAATCGATCACGATCACGGCGGAATCGTGAAGTTCGCGCCGCTGGCCGATTGGACCGAGGACGAAGTCTGGGACTATATCCGCGCCAACGACATCCCCTACAACGAACTCTATGACAAGGGCTATCCGTCGATCGGATGCGCGCCCTGCACGCGACCGGTCGCGCCCGGCGCCGATCCGCGCTCCGGCCGCTGGTGGTGGGAGACCGGCGCGCCCAAGGAGTGCGGGATGCACTGCGCGATCGAAACCGGCGGCTTCGAGCATGAGCTGGCGGCGCTGCTGGGAAATCACCATGGCGCCGGCGATCGGCTCGGATGACGCCGATGGCGCCTGAAGCCGCGATCGCGCCGGACTTGCCGATCGCGCTCGACCGCCTGCAGCGCGACGCGATCCTGCCGCAAATCGACGCTTTCCTTGCCGCCGTCGCCGATCCCGCCGCGCGCGCGCCGTACGAAGCGTTGCGCGCCGCCGTCGCTCGCCAGGAGGTTCCGGTCGAACTTGCGGCGCGGCTCGGCGCGATCGCCGAACTGGCGCTGACCAGCGGGCGCGTGCGCGCCGCATTCGGACCCGGCGCCGAACTCGCGATCTGGTCGATGTTCCAGAAGACGCCGCGCGGCCGCGAAATCAACTCCTCGGTCGGCGCGCTCAACGCCGCGCTTGCGCCGCTCGCCGGCCGGCCGCTCGAATCAGTCGTCGCCGCCGCGCGCGGTCCGGGCGCCTATGCGCTCACGATTCGCGCCGAGGGCGTTCAGGCGACGCTGCGCTTCGAGCCGGCCGGGGTCAGGATCGAAAGTCTCGAAATCGGCTAAAAGCCCATGCTTTCGGCCCAATCGGCCAGTTCCGGAATGCGGTATTTCTCGCCCTTGTACGCCTGATACATCAGGTAGACCCAGAAAATCGCGAAGCCCAGATTAATCAGCCCCTGCACGAAGCGGATAATCAGGCCGAGCGGTCCCGGCAGCACCGCGATAAACACGCTCAGGATAATATTGACGACGAAAATGAAGACCGAATAGACGATCGACTGGCGCGCGTGAAAACGCACGAAATCGTCCTTGTCGTACGGCTCCAGGTACAGGAAGATCACTCCGGTAACGAAGCCCAACAGATAGGTCAGAGCCGCGATCGGCCGGCTCCGCGGCTGGGGCGCCTCTCCGTCCATGATGAAATCCTCCTTCAGGTTTCGGCCACGCCGTCGCGCCGGGAGGTCCGGACGCGGGCGTCGTGCGGATTACGACCAGTCAACCAGACCCGCCGCCTGACGGCAATCGATTCCGCGGCGGCGGCGCTTGCGCGCCATCCGGGAAAGTCGCAAGTTGGGCCTGACGGCCGCATCGTCGAGCGACCGTTAATCATGACGCGAGGAGAATCCGCGATGGCGCTCAAGCTGACGTGGGACAAGGACGTCTGTATCCATTCGGGCAATTGCGTGAAGACGCTGCCCCAGGTGTTCAAGGTCGAAAACGGCAAGTTCGTAATCGAGCCGTCCGCCGCCTCCGACGACAAGGTGCGCGCGGTCGTCGCCGCCTGCCCCTCCCACGCCCTGAAAATCGCGGATTAAACGTCGCGTCGGTTCGGCGCGACCGATGGGGTGGGGCGCCTTTCGATCATTCGGCGTCGGCCCGCTGGCGAAGCTGTAGCAGCATCACGAAGGATTGCGTGCCGACGCGGTTCGTGATGCGTGCGACGGTCGCGAAGCCAAAGCGCTCGTAGAGCCGTTTCGCGGGATTGTTGGCGCGTACGCTGAGAGCGATCGCGGGATAGATTGCGCGCGCCGCCGGCGGCAGATGGCGCATCAATTCGGTTCCCACGCCTTGGCCGACAAATTCCGGAGCTACCGCGATCGCCAGCTCCGGGGTCTGCGGCGCCACCCATCGATACAACGGACTTTCCGCCGGCATCACGCGAATCCACGCCGCCCCGGCCGGCGTTCCGTCCTCGCCCACGGCGATAAATCCCAAATCGCCGGCGCGCTCCGTCCATTTCTCGACATAGGGCGCCAGATCGGGATTGGTTTTGGCCGATTCCGGCGCGGAACCTTCTTCGTCCATGTGCGCGGCGAAATAGAGCATCCGCCACAATAGCGGTTCGTCGCTTTTCAATGCCGGGCGAATCGTGAACTTCATAATCGGTCTGGAATCATTCCGCTGACCGGGAAGGCCAGGCAAGGCGGAAATTTCGGCTGACAGTGATATGGATCGTCAAATAGGATTAATTGCGGTCGCGCACCTCCGCACGGCGGCTCCGCCGTGCGGAATGAATCGCATGCGGCCGCAAGTGGCGCTGCGCAGCGGCTCATGAGCGAAAGGTCGCGGTTACTTCTTGTCGCCGGCGTGATTCAGCGAACCGAGGGTCGCGTCGGCGGCGCGGCCGGTCGCCAGAATATCGAGCT
>JAJXYM010000025.1 GCA_021780585.1 Deltaproteobacteria bacterium | reverse complement strand
GAAGCCCATCCAGACGCCGCGCACGATCTCCACGCCCACAAGTGGCTGATCGCGCTCGCGGTGATGCTGGGCACGACGCTCGAAGTGCTCGACACCTCGATCGTCAACGTCGCGCTGCCGCATATGCAGGGGGCGTTTTCCGCCAGCGTGGACGAAATCGCGTGGGTGGCGACGAGTTATCTGGTCGCGAACGGAATTGTGATTCCGATGACCGCCTGGATCTCGTCGCGATTCGGCCGCAAGCGATATTTCCTGTTCTCCGTATTTGCTTTCGTCGCGGCGTCGGCGATGTGCGGCGCGGCCCGGTCGCTGGACCAGATGATCGCCTTCCGGCTGATCCAGGGCGCCGCCGGGGCGGCGATGATTCCGTCCTCGCAGGCGATCCTGATGGAGACCTTCCCGCCCGAAGAGCAGCAGATGGCGATGGCGCTATGGGGCGTGGGCCTGATGGTCGCGCCGATCCTTGGGCCGACCGTGGGCGGATGGATCACCGACAACTGGAACTGGCGCTGGAACTTCTATATCAACCTGCCGATCGGCTGCGCCGCGTTCGCGATGGCGGCGGCGTTCGTGCACGATCCGCCTTATTTGCGGAATCACGGCGGCGAGCGGGGCGAGATCGATTATCTCGGGATCGTGTTGCTGGTGCTGAGCCTCGGCGTGCTGCAGATCGTGCTCGACCGGGGACAGCGCGCGGACTGGTTCAACTCGCCGTGGGTGGTCTATGCGACCGTGCTGTCGGGGCTTGCGTTCGTGGGTTTGGCGCTGCGGGAGCTGCATTTCAGCGCGCCGATCCTCGATCTGCGGATTCTCAAGCTGGGGATTTTCAACGCCGCGCTGGCGGTCACGGTGACGTTCAGCGCGGTGCTGTTCGGCACGCTGCTGCTAAGCCCGATTTTCCTCGAGGAGCTGCTGGGCTACAACGCATGGAAAGCGGGGCTGGTGCAGGCGCCGCGCGGGGTCGGCTCGATGGCGTCGATGATGGTGGTCGGCAATCTCGCGAGCCTGGGAATCGACACGCGCAAATTTATCGGCCTGGGCTTCACGCTGATCGCGATCGGATGCTGGTATTCGTCGCGCTTCAATCTGCAAATGGGGATGTGGGAGATCGTCTGGCCGACGATGGTGATGGGATTCGGCTTCGGCATGATCTTTCCGCCGTCCAGCGCGGCGGCGATATCGTGCGTCTCGCGCGAGCGGATGGGCTACGCGGCGAGCCTTTACAACATGGTGCGCAACACCGGCGCGGCGCTCGGGATCGCGTGGATGACGAACCGGCTGGTGAGCCAGCAGCAGGTGCATCAGGCGCGGTTGGTTGAGCATTTCTCGGTCTTCGACGCCTGGCGGCTGACGAACCTCGGCGCGGGGATGCCGGGCGCGCCCGCGTTCGCATACCCGCCGCAGGTGATCACCGGCCAGAAGCAGGGTCTCGAGATGGTGTACGGGGCGATTCAGGCGCAGTCGGCGATGCTCTCGTTCAACGACATCTACCAAATCCTGGCCCTTGCGGCGCTGATTATGATCCCGTCGTTCCTGCTGTTGCGCGGCGCGATCAATCAGGGCGGCGTTTCGGCGCATTAGCCAGCCGCGCCGCGAGAGACATTGGCGCGCCGCGTAACTCCCGGGCCGTGCGCATTTTCGAGTTCCTCTTATTAGTCAGGTTCGAGCGCCTCATCTCAGTCATGGCCGGGTCAAACGCGGCCATCGATGGCGATGGATTCGCGGGTCAAGCCCGCGAATGACGCGAGCACGTTGGCGCGGACAGGTCCGAGAATGACTATTTGAGGTTACGGGCGCGGAAAGCGGCCGTTATGGCGGGACGGGCGATTTCGGGCGAATCACCAGCACCGGGCATCCGGCGTTGCGAATCACCTGTTCGGCGACGCTGCCCAGCGCAAGATGCTTAAGGCCGCTGCGCCCGTGAGTCGCGATTACGATCAGATCGGCGCCGAGGCGCGCGGCCGCGCGCACGATATCGCCGTCCGGCAATCCGCTCGTGATCTCGATCTGGTGCTTGACGCTGCTCGTGAGGGTTTGCTGGATGAGGCGCTCGATGCGCGCGCGCGCCTCCTGTTCCCAGCGGGGTTGCTTGCCGATCGGCACCGGCACGTCCATGTCCGCGGTGGGGATGCGCGCGATGTGCAGCACGTGAAGCGTCGCGTCGCTCTCGCGCGCCAGCGCGGCGGCGAGCCGCAATACGGCGGTCTGATGCTCGTCGAAGTCCAGGGCGCAGAGGATGTTCTTGTAGTCCAGCATGATGAGCGTCGCCGTCGTCCTGGTTCATATCATCGAGAGCGCTTCGCCGGTAGCTTCCTGAACGGCGGCCTTGTCGACCGAATATTCATACAAGGCGTCGGCGTAGGCGGCGTCGTCGTAAGTGTAATGGCGTTGCGCGTCTTCGAGCTCGACGATATTGGAGAGGCCCGCCTCGTAGCGTTTTTCCGCCAGCTCCAGTTCGGCGCGCGACGCTGCGAGCGCCTTCTGCGCGCGCTCGATACGTTGGAGCGACGCCTGCCAGTTGAGAAACGCGGTATGCACCTGGAGGATGATGCGCTGGCGCAAATCCTCGATGCCTTCCTCGATCGCGTGGCGCTGGTAACGGGCCTCGGCGACCTGATCGGTGGTGAGAAAGCTGTTGAAGATCGGCCAGGTGATGACGAGGCCGACGTTGAAATTGTTGACCGCAGGCGTCCCGGTGCCCATCGCGGCATAGCCGGCGACGGCGTTGACGGTGGGCAGATAGTCGCTCTTGAACTCGGTGACCTGGGCGCCCATCGCGCGCGCCTGGTCCTGCAGGGCCTTGAGGTCCGGCCGGATCGCGAAGGCGGTGCGGAGCAGGGGACTCAATTGCTGGCTGATCGGATTGTAAGTGAGCACGTCGGCCAGAGAATAGGCCGGCGCGCTCTCGCTCAGGCCCATCGCGTTGTCGAGGGCGACTTTCGCGTCGGCGAAGGCGTTGCGCGCGTCCACCAGCCGCAGTTGCGCGCGTTCGACTTCCGCCCTGGTCACATAGATGTCCAGTTCCGGCCGGAGTCCGGCGTGCGCTTTGACCTCGGCCTCATGCAGATGGTAGCTGCGCTGCTCGACGGCCTTTTCATAGACGCGGATCAATTGCTTCGCCTGCAATACGGCGAAGTAGCGCTGCGACACCTCGTAGATCAATTGCAATTCGGTCATGCGCTGGGTCGCGGCGGTGGCGGCGGCCTCGAAGCGGCGCTGGGTGACGAAGCCGTGGCGGCGGCCGAAGTCGAACAGGAATTGCGACGCCCCGACTCCGCCCAGATAGTTATTGCTGGTGTTCCAGCTTTGCGAAAAATCGTTGGACGCGAGATCGTGATTGCGTCCGGTCATGCGCGGATACATCCCGAGGGGATCGTAAAAACTGGTGTTGCCGATGCCGTTGTCGGTGCTGCGCAGATAATCGGCGGAGCCGTAAAGCTGCGGACCGAGATAGGATTGCGCCTGGCCGATCCGGGCCGTGGCGGCGTTGGTGGTCTGGACCGCTTCGCGCAGCCGCGGATGATAGCTGATGGCGATCTGGATGGCGCGCTGGAGGGTCAGTTCGCCGCCGGCCGGAATCGGTTCGGGCGCGGCGCTGGGCGGCTGTCCGGCCGGCGTAATCGAGCGGACGGACGCGGCGGCGGCGGCGAGCGCGGCCGGCAGTCCGGAAATGGACATTCCGGGCGACGCCTGCCCGATTTGCGCGGTTTGTCCGGCGCGGGCCGCGGCCGCGCCGAGCGCGATTACGCCGCAGATCGCGAGCGTGGCGAGGAGCAATCGTAACTTCGGCATGGGCGCTGCTTCCATGTGATGCGTTCGGGACGGTGCGGCGGCGAGCATGGTCAATCGGCGCTCTGCTCGCTGTCGGCGGCGGCCTCGCCTTCGGGAGTGGCCAACGTATAGTTGACCGCCTGGCCGCTGCTGATGGTGTCGCTGTAGGTGCTGACCACCAGCGACGCGCCGGTCAGGCCCGAAATGATTTCGACGTGGTTGCCGTCATTGATGCCGGTTTTGACGCGCACCGATTTGATATGGCCGTCCTCGACGACGAGCACGCGGCTCGCCTCGCCGGCGCCGTGAATCGCGGAGACCGGCAGACGCAGGACGTTGGGGTGGCGCGACAATTCAAGCGTGACGTGGGCGTAACTGCGCGGATAGATAAGCCGGTCGGGATTGTCGATATCCACTTCGGTCAGCATCGTGCGCGTGGCCAGGTCGAGCGCGGTCGCGTAGCGCGCCACCGTGCCGTTGAAGGTGCGCTTGGGGAATTCGTCGAAGCGCAAGAGGGCGGCGGTGCCTTTATGGATATTTGGATAGGATTTCTCCGGCACGTACATATAGATACGCAGCTTGTCGATATCCGCGAGCGTCAAAACCGGACCGCCGCCGGAGCGATGGCCGCCGGCGCCTTCGGTCGCGCCGGGCGAAATCAGCGCCGAGGTTTCGTTCATCCCGATGTCGCCGCCGCCGGCGCGAATCAGCGCTCCCGGATCGGCGAAGCGGCCGGTGATCACGCCGTCGAAGGGCGCGATGATTTGCGTATAGCCGACCATCGTTTCAAGCGTGCGGACGGCGGCCTGCGCCTCGCCGTACTTGGCGAAAGCGATATCGACGTCCTCCTGCGAGACCAGCCGCGGATCGCTCTGCTGCACATGCTTGAGGCGCTGGTAGGTGACCCGGGTGATTTCCAGCGTGGCCTGGGCGCGGGCGAGATTCGAATGCAGCTCGGGCACCTGGATCTCGGCCAGCACTTGTCCTTTTTTGACGTAATCGCCCTTGTCGACGCTGATTGATTCGAGATAGCCGGTGACCTTGGCGTGCAGCGCGGCCTCATAGAAGCCGACCACGTCGCCGGGCAGATCGATCGTCCGCACCATCAGGCCGAGTTGCGGATGGACCACGGTGACGGTGGGCTCGGCG
>JAJXYM010000236.1 GCA_021780585.1 Deltaproteobacteria bacterium | reverse complement strand
GAACGGCACCTGCAGAAAGCGCGCGAGGGTCTGCGCGAGCAGCGTCTTGCCGACGCCGGTCGGGCCGATCAGCAGGATGTTCGACTTCTGCAGCTCGACTTCGCCCGTCACCATCTGCGAATCGATGCGCTTGTAATGATTGTGGACGGCGACCGAGAGGACTTTCTTCGCCCGTTCCTGCCCGATTACGTACTGATCGAGCACGCGCTTGATTTCGGCCGGCTTGGGCACCGCCGAACTCTGGCTGAAGGCCTCCTCGTTGTCGGTTTCCTCGGCGATTATGTCGTTACACAGGTCGATGCATTCGTCGCAGATATAGACCGTGGGACCAGCGATAAGCTTGCGCACCTCGTCCTGGCTTTTGCCGCAAAACGAACAGACGAGGTTGCCCGAGCGGTCGTCATGCTTGGCCATACTGCCTCCCGCGGATCACTTGGAGGACCTCCGGTTCACGATTACCTCATCGACAAGTCCGTATTCAACCGCCTGTTCGGGGGTCAGGAACATATCGCGATCGGTGTCCTTTTCAATTTTCTTGAGCTGCTGTCCCGTGTGGCGCACGATGATGGCGTTGATTTCCTCCCGCACGCGCAGAATTTCCCGCGCCTGAATCTCGATATCGCTGGCCTGGCCCTGCGCGCCGCCGAGCGGCTGATGAATCATGATGCGCGAATGGGGCAGCGCGTAACGCCGGCCCCGATGGCCCGCCAGCAACAGCAACGCGCCCATGCTCGCCGCCTGTCCCAGACACAGGGTCGAAACCGGCGGCTTGATGAACTGCATCGTGTCGTAAATCGCGAGACCGGCGGTGACCGATCCGCCGGGCGAGTTGATATAGAAATTGATCTCTTTTTCCGGATCCTCGGATTCGAGGAACAATAGCTGCGCCGTGATCAGGTTGGCGACCTCGTCCGTCACCGGCGTGCCCAGGAATACAATTCGGTCCTTGAGTAGGCGCGAATAAATGTCATAGGAGCGTTCGCCTCGCCCCGTCTGCTCCACGACCACCGGCACAAAGCTGCTCATTGATCCCCGACGTCTCCGACCGAAGCCGCGCGGCGAAATGGAACCTCATCACCACGCCTTAGAATTCTAACCCGTTTGCAAAACAGGGGCAACCTGAGAGTCTTGCGGACGAAGCCGTCGCGCCCGCCTCGAGCGGCCGGCCGCTCGCCTTCCGCGGCGGCGCGCCGCCCGGCCGCTCGGATCACGAATTCCCGCGCGGGCGGCGGCCCGCGGCGCGATCCGCGTCGATATCGCGGGGCGTCGCTCAGGCGTCCGCCGGCGACTCGCCGGATGCGGTCGGGGATGACGTTTCGGCGGCGAGCGCCGCGCCTTCGCCCTGCGCCCGTTCGAGCAGCCGATCGAGCGTCTTCTCCCGCCGCATCGTCTGTTTCAGCGCCGCGCGATTTTCTTCGCTGCGATAGTGTTCGGCGATTTGCTCGCGCGCCCGGCCGGCGTAGGTGACGATTTGGCCGATCCGCTCGGCGACTTCGTCGTCGCTGACCTCGACGCTCTCCTGATCGGCGATCGCGTCGACGATCAGCCCGCTGCGCGCGCGCTTCTCGGCCCGCGTCCTGATCTCCTCGGCGTTTTCCCGCGCCTTGGCGTGCGCGTCGTCATGGGACATCCCGGCGGCCTCGAAATTGGAGGCGATTTCGTGCTCGACGTTGCGGGTCTCGCGCGCCACCAGCGATTCCGGCAGTTCCACCGGATTGCGCTCGACGATCAGCTCGAGCAGACCCTGGCGGGCGCGCGCGTTGGCCTCCGCCCGCGCTCGCGCCTCCAGCGTCTCGCGGGCGCGCGCGCGCAGCGCGTCGAGGCTGTCGAAGCCCTCGTCGCGGGCGAATTCCTCGTCCAGTTCGGGCACGGCGTGGGTGTAGATTTCCTTGACCGTCGCGCGCCATTCGACGTTCTTGCCGGCGATCTCCTTCTCCGCGTAATCGGCGGGATAACTGCGCGGCTGGCGGGTTTCGCCGCCCGCCGCGGCGCCAATCAAAACTTCGTCGAGCCCGTGCGCCAGCGTCTCCTTCGAGACCTTGAGCAGGCGATCCTCAACTTTGGTGCCCGCGATCGGCTGGCCGTTCTCGAAACCCTCGAAGGCCGCGACCACGAAATCGTCCGTCGCGACCGTATTGCGCCCTTCGACTTTCTTGAGCACGCCGCGCCGCTCGCGCATCCGCGCCAGCTCCGCCGCGACCTGCTCGTCCGTGACCTCGATTTGCGCCGCCGGCACCTTGAGGTCCTGATAGTCCTTCACCGTCAGTTCCGGCTTGAGATCGAAGACCGCGCTGAACTTGAGCGCCTTCTTGAGATCGGTTTCCTCAGTGACGATTTCGGGTTCGACCACCGGCGTGAAGGAATTTTCCCCGAGCGCCTTGTCGGTGTATTCCTTGACCAGCTTGCGGATTACGTCGCCGCGCACCTGGTCGCCGAAAAACCGCTCGAGCAAGCCGCGCGGCGCGCGTCCGGGCCGGAAGCCCTTCAGCACCACCGAGCGCTTGAGTTCGTTGTAGGTGCGGTCGAGTTCCCGGTTGATTTCGTCCGGTTCGACTTCGATCGTGAGCTTGCGCCGGAGCGCGGAAGTACTTTCGATAGATACGTTCATGGCCGTCCGTCCAGATAACCATAGGCGAGCCGCGACGATCAACATCGCGGGCCGCGCGCGCCGGACCGCTGGCCCGCGATCCGTCCGCCCGACCGGCCAATTTCGCCGCGCCGGATAGTCTGGACTTCAGAGTCCGGACAACCTAAACTGCGCCAGATATTCGGCGTCCTTATTCGCGTCGCCAGGGGAAGATGCTTCGATGGCGTACCGGATGTCGCCAATCGAATCCATAAAATCGTGGGAGACTGAAGTTCGATGAGCGAGGCAAAAATCGTTCTTCCAGCCTTGACCAGCGCACAGCTTACAATCCTGTGGTGTGTGCTGGGCTCGGCGCTGTTGTCGCTCGCCTATGGCGGGTGGCTGGTGCGCGTGGTCCTCAACGCGGACCCCGGACCCAAATCGATGACCGACGTCGCCGACGCCGTCTATGAAGGCTCGATGGCCTATCTGCGGCGCCAGGTCAAGACGATGATCGTCTTTGTCATCGTCATCGCTTCGGCGCTCTTCCTGATGTACCGCTCGGTCTATCCGAACCAGCCCAAGCTTTCGGTGGGCATCGCGATCGCCTTCTTTCTCGGCGTCAGCGCCTCCTACGGCGCCGGCTTCGTCGGGATGTGGCTGGCGGTCAAGGGCAATGTGCGCAGCGCCAACGCCGCGCTCACCAGCTTCAAGGATGCGATGGAGCTGGCGTTCAAGGCGGGCGGCGTTTCGGGTATGTTCACCGTCGGCCTGGGCCTGTTCGGCGCCACCGTGATCTTCCTTTACTTCCAGCAGGACGCGATGAAGGTGCTCGTCGGCTTCGGCTTCGGCGGCTCGCTGGCGGCGTTGTTCATGCGTGTCGGCGGCGGCATCTTCACCAAGGCGGCCGACGTCGGCGGCGACCTCGTCGGCAAGATCGAAGCGGGCATCCCCGAGGACGATCCGCGCAACGCCGCGACCATCGCCGACAACGTCGGCGACAACGTCGGCGATTGCGCCGGGATGGCGGCGGACGTTTTCGAGTCCTACGAAGTCACGCTGGTCGCCGCGATTATCCTGGCGGCCTACGCGCTCGAAGACCCGAAATTCGTCGCGGCCTACGGCGGCGCCGCCGCGGCCGGCGCCTTTGCGATGAAGATGATCATCTTCGCGCTGATCCTGCGCGCCGTCGGCGTGGTCTCCTCGATCCTTGGCATCATGGCGGTGCGGGTGCCGGCGGGTTCCGCGATGCGCGATCCGATGCGGCCGATCAACGCGGGTTATTACACCTCGTCGATTACCTCGGTCATCGGTTTCTTCATCGTCAACTATTTCTATATGACTGGCCCCGACGGCAACCCCGACTGGCGTTTCGCCATCACCGCCACGCTCGGCATCGTGCTCTCGATCCTGACGCTCTGGCTGACCAACTATTTCACCCATCCCGATTACGGCCCGGTCACCGAAACCGCCAGCGCCGCGCGCACCGGCCCGGCCACGCTGATTCTGTCGGGACTCGGCGAAGGGTTGGAATCGTCGGTCTGGGCGCTGGTCGTGATCGTGGTCGTGATTATCGGTGCGGTCGTGATCTTCCGCGAATCCACCGCGCTCCAGTTCTACGGCATCGCGCTGACCGGACTCGGCCTGCTCACCACCACCGGGTTCATCCTTGCGATGGACACCTACGGACCGATCACCGACAACGCCCACGGCATTTTCGAAATGGGCGGAGTGCATCAGGAAGAGGCGTCGCGCACGCTTTCCTGGATGGACGCGATCGGCAACACCACCAAGGCGCTGACCAAGGGCCTCGCGATCGCGACCGCCGTTATCGCTGCCGTCTCGCTATTCCGTTCCTTTATCGACGAGGCGCATCTCGGCCTCGTCGGTGTGCAAATTAACACGCCGACGGTCTTCGTCGGCTTGCTGGTCGGCGGCGCGGTGCCGTTCCTGTTCAGCTCGTTCGCGATCAAGGCGGTTGGCCGTGCGGCCTATCAGGTCGTTTTCGAGGTGCGCCGCCAGTTCCGCGAGCATCCCGGAATCATGGAAGGCAAGGAGCTGCCCGATTACGGCCGCTGCGTCGATATCGTCACTGCGACCGCGCAGAAGGAACTCCTCAGCCCCGCGATTCTGGCGGTCTTCGCCCCCCTGCTGGTCGGCTTCGGCCTCGGCGCCGGCGCGCTCGGCGGCTTCCTCGGCGGCACCATCCTGACCGGCCAGTTGCTCGCGGTCTTCATGTCGAACGCCGGCGCCAACTGGGATAACGCCAAGAAGAAGGTCGAGGACGGCTTCCTTGGCGGCAAAGGCACCGACGTTCATAAGGCGACCGTCGTTGGCGACACCGTCGGCGATCCCTTTAAGGATAC
>JAJXYM010000444.1 GCA_021780585.1 Deltaproteobacteria bacterium | reverse complement strand
GGCCCGAGCCGCGAGTGGGGAACCCGGCGCGGCAGCTCGATCCGCACCACAAATGCGTTCGCCTCCTCGCGAACAGTATAAACCGTTCCATAGCGCCGGTCGCGATCGATTTTTTCATCGAAGCGTTCGTCGGTAAAGCCGTCGAAGCCGACGCGCCGGCCCTCGCTCGCCGAACGCGGGCGGGTGATCGAACCGCCGTGGGTGACGGCTCGGGCAAAGATCGCGCGAATTCGGCTCAGCGGCGAACGCCGGCGCGGGATCGGGCGCACGTGGCCGAGCGCGGCGTCGAAGTCGTCGTCGATTGCGCCGGCCGCCGCCGGATACGCCGCCGGGGCGGGGTTTTCGATTCGCGGAGCATCCGCGGCGCTCGTCGCTTCTTTGGAGGACAAAGTGAATCCCGTCCCGGGGCGTCACCGGGACTTGCGCCTCCGGCCCAAACGGCTCTGCCCCACGCAACTCGATCGCGGCTGGCGCGGAGCCGGCTGGTCAATCGCCGGACGGTCCCGCTCTGGAATAGCCAGTGGCGCGCGCCGCGCCCGTCGGCTCGATGCCTGAAAACTTAAATCGCGGGCCGCAGGTAATGTCAACTTGCGGCTCCCGCCGCTTTTGCGCCGGAATATGCCAGAACCGTGGTTGCTTGCTTCAGCAGGGTCGATTTGTAACTATTCTGTCGTTTTATTGATGCAAGATGGAATCGGTTCAGTGATTAGCGCAGTGGAAGCCGGTCGGCCGATCGGCGAGCGAGGAGGTGCGTTAGGATGAAGCAATTGGCGAAGTATGTCGCGATTGGGCTAGTGGTAGCCTTGGCCGCCGGATGCTCGAACAGCGCGGAAATCGCCGCGTCGAAACAGAAGGCGCAATCCGATGCGAGCAGCGCGAGCAGCGCGGCGCAGAGCGCCGAGACCGCGGCGCAGCAGGCGCAGGCCGCGTCTCAGCAGGCGGACGGAGGGGCCGCTCAGGCGGCGGATTCGGCGCGCCGCGCGGACGACGCGGTGGCGCGGCTGGAGGCGGCCTTCTCGAGCTCGGTCACGAAGTAAGGATCCGGGATTCGCAAGCGCGGCGCGGTGGAAAGGGCCAAAGCCTTTCCGCCGCGTTCGCGTCTGGCGGAGGGTTGAGAAAACAGGATTGATGCCGTCGCGCTGATGGCCGTTCTCAACACCCCACATACATACTTGGCCGCATTCCATGATTTGCTCTCCTTCGGGGAGAGACGGAAGCGACGGAGCGGGCTGTCATAATCCTCTTTCAGGCGCCCGCTAGGGTTCCGGCGCGGAGGATTTCGTTCCGGCCGCGGCCGACTGAAGCTCTTCGCGCGCCTGTTCGCGCGCGGAGTCGTCGCGCTCGATTTTCCGCTCCAGCGCGCGGAATTGCGTGACCGTAAGGCCCTGGCGGGCGGCGGCCCGATCGATCGTGAGCGAGCGATTGCGCTGCATCGATACGTACACCGCGACGTACTTTTCGATTTGCGCCGGCGCGACCTCGCCGTCGCCGCCGGCGTCGCCCTGGGCGAATAACTGGACGCGGCGCGCGCCGCCAGCGCCCGCGGCGCGGGAAAACGGCGTGGCGGCAGCGGCGCTTGCGCTGGCCCCCAGAGCGAGCGCGATCAGCCCCGCGGCGGCGGGAACGAGGGCGCGGCGCAACGGCTTGAGGATTTCGATCGGCACGGCAAAGACGCTCCTGACGATTCGATCCTGACAGCTTGCGGATCGCGCGGAAAGAGCGGCGGCTTGCAACCGCGCGTGCGATGTTTAATTTGAAAAGCGCCCGGGCGGCGCATACGGTGGGAACGCGCCGGGATTGAAAAATTGCATTGACCGGAAATTATAAACCGATGGAGATTAGGATTCGATGCCAGCCAAGGTGATTGAACTTCATGAACGCGCCCGGGCGGGAATTGTCCGCGGCGCCACCCTGGTGGCCGAAGCGGCGCGGGTGACGCTTGGGCCCAAGGGTCGCAACGTTTTAATCGAAAAGAGCTTCGGCGCGCCGCTGGTGACCAAGGATGGCGTAACCGTCGTCAGGGAGATCGAACTCGAGGACAAGTTCGAAAATATCGGCGCCAAGCTGATTCGCGAGGTCGCGCAGAAGACCAATGACGTCGCCGGCGACGGCACCACCACCGCGACGGTGCTGGCGCGCGCGATCGTGCGCGAAGGCCTCAAGCTGCTGGCGGCCGGAATTCCCGCGATCGAACTCAAGCGTGGAATTGACGCCGCCGTGGCCGCCGCCGTCGCCGCGATCAAGGATTCGGCGCGCCCGGTCCGGGATCATAACCGGATGCGCCAGGTGGCGACGGTCGCCGCCAACGGCGACGAAACGATCGGCGGGATTATCGCCGACGCGATGGACAAGGTCGGCAAGGAGGGCGTGATCACGGTCGAGGAGGCGCGCGGCCTCGACACCACCCTCGATCTGGTCGAAGGGATGCGCTTCGACCGCGGCTATCTGTCGCCGTACTTCGTCACCAATCCCGAGCGGATGACGGTCGAACTGGACGAACCGCTGATCCTCTTCCATGAGAAGAAGATTTCGAACCTGCGCGAGATGCTGCCGCTGCTCGAGCGGGTGGTGCAGAACGGCCGGCCGCTGCTGATTATCGCCGAGGACGTCGAGAGCGAGGCGCTGGCGACGCTGGTGGTGAACAAGCTGCGCGGCGCGCTCAAGGTCGTGGCGGTCAAGGCTCCGGGCTTCGGCGATCGGCGCAAGGAAAATCTGCAGGACATGGCGGTTCTGACCGGCGGCGAGGTGATCGCCGAGGAGTTGGGCGGCAAGCTCGAAAACGTGCAGTTGAATCAGCTCGGGCGATGCCGCCGCGTGCTGATCGACAAGGATAATTCGACGCTCGTCGGCGGGGCCGGCAAGAAGTCCAATATCAATGGCCGGATCGAGCTGATCCGCCATCAGATTGAAGAGACCACCTCCGATTACGATCGCGAGAAATTGCAGGAGCGGCTGGCCAAGCTCACCGGCGGCGTCGGCGTGATTCGGGTCGGCGCGGCCACCGAGGTCGAGCTTAAGGAAAAGAAGGCGCGAGTCGATGACGCCGTGCACGCACTGCGCGCGGCCGTCGAGGAAGGTATCGTCGCCGGCGGCGGCGTCGCGCTGGTGCGCGCGATCAAGGCGGTCGGCGCGCTCAAGCTCAGTCACGAACGGCAGGCGGGAGCGCGGATTATCGAGCGCGCGATGGGCGAACCGTTGCGCCAGATCGTGCACAACGCGGGTCTTGAGCCGGCCGTGGTTTTCGACAAGGTGGCCGACGCCAAAGGCGATTATGGCTACAACGCGGCCAGCGACGAATATGAAGATCTGGTTAAGGCTGGCGTGATCGATCCGGCGAAAGTGGTCCGTGCGGCGCTCGAAAACGCCGCCAGCGCGGCGTCGTTGTTGCTCACCACCGAAGCTGCGATCGCCGATATGCCGAAGAAGCCGGGGCCGGCGATGCCTCCCGGCGGCATGGGCGGAATGGGCGGTATGGGCGGCATGGGCGGCATGGGCGGCATGGGTGGAATGGGCGGTATGGGTGGTATGGGTGGTATGGGCGGTATGGGCGGCGACGATTTTGGCGGCGACGATTTCTAGTAGGCGGCTTTGATGCGCGGTAGCGCTCTGGATAACGGCGGCGGACGACTTGACTGTACCGCGCGCGATTTCAAGGATGTATAATTGCGACGCCGCGGGCGCTCAGATATGCTTGCATGCCGTAACCAATCCATGACAGAAGAGTTGGATTGAATAACGGTAATGATGGCGGATTCGCTTTGTGCCCGAGAATACCAAGGAGGAACGGGATGGAAGGGCTAATCACAAAATCTTCTAGGTTGCTGGGACTTGCGGGGGCGGTGTTGGCCCTTTCGCTGCTGGCGGGTTGCGGTCCGAACCAGGACGTGCAGCAGGCGCAGGCGGCGGCGCAGCAGGCCGATTCCGCGGCGCAGCGGGCGGAGGCCGCGAGCCAGACGGCGCAGCAGGCGGCGGCGTCCGCACAGGCTTCGGCGAGCAAGGTCGAACAGTCGGCGGCTGACGCCAAGGCGGCGGCGGATCGGGCCGAGGCGATCGCGGCGAAGGTCGAATCGGGCGGCATGCGCCGTGCCCGCCACCACGTCCACCACCACGTGCATCATGTGGTCCACCATCGCCATCACGCGGCGGCCGCGGCGCCTGCGGCGGCTCCGAGCGCGGCTCCGGCCGGATCCTGATCCGCGACGGACAGATAGGCTGAACCAGGAGGGCGTCCATCGCGGACGCCCTCTTTTTTTATCGATAGTTACTTCATTTAGTCATATCAATTTTGATTTAGCTTTTATTTTGCGATAGCCGATCGCAAGCTGACAGTTTCGTTTATTCTACGCCTCGCGGCGGAGCCGTGACGAATGGTCGTATTAGTCAGTCACAGCCTATTATCGAATATATTTCCACCCGCGTGCGAAGGCGGTGCGGCGCTCGCGCCAGCCGCGGACGGAATTTCGCGGGTCAGAAAGTGACGACGACCTTGAGCGATTCGGGGCGCTGCGCCTGCGCGTAGGCTTCGTTGACCTGCGCGAGCGGAAAACTGTGGGTGACCAGCTCGCGGGCGTCGATCACGCCGCGGCGCACCAGATCGAGCGCTTCGCGGGTGTCGTCGGGGCCACAGGAATAGCTGGGCACGAGACGGATTTCGTTGAAATAGAGGTCGTGCGGCCGGATCAGCATCTCTTCGTCCGGCGGGGTCGCGGTGAACTGCACGACGGTGGCGCCCTTGCCGGCGGCGGCGATTCCGCTGGTCAGGGCGCGCGCATTGCCGGGACCGACGATCACCACGTCGGCCATCGCGCCACGGGTAACGTCGCGCAGTTTCTCGACCAGATCATCGCCGGCGACGACCAGGCCGTGGTCGGCGCCGAGTTCACGGGCGCGCGCGGCGCGGCGTTCGAACAGGTCGGCGCCGATTACCGTGGCGGCGCCGAGATGGCGCGCGATCCGCACATGCATCATCCCCATGATGCCGAGGCCGATGATCAGGATGGTCTCGCCGGGGCGCAGGCCCGAGCGCCGGAGCGATTTGACGACACACGCGGCCGGCTCGATCAGAACGCCGTCGAGGTCGCTGACCTCGTCGGGCAGCTTCAGCGTATCGCGGCGATTGGCCGCCCCGACCAGAAAATATTCGGCCATCCCGCCCGGCTTGAGGTTGGTGGCGCGCCACGTCGCGCATTGCACGTATTCGCCGCGCCGGCACGAGGCGCATTGGAAGCAGGGCGCGTGATGATGGACGAAGACGCGATCGCCGGGGCGAAAGTCCGCCACCGCGGCGCCCGTCTCCTCGATCACGCCGACCGGCTCATGGCCGAGCACGAGCGGCGCCTTGCGCCGGATATACCAGGGCATGATATCGCCCGAGCAGATGCCGCAGGCGCGCGCCCGCACCAGCATCTCGTCCGGCCCGATCTCGGGACGGGCTGATTGTTCCACGCGGATATCGCCGAAGTCGTAGAGTCGCGCGACCTGCATCATGGAAGAACTTTGGGGATGCGGGCCGCCGAAGTCAACGCGGGCCGGGCGCTGCCCGGATTGAAGATGCGCGCGGACGGCGGGCATGGTAAAGTCGGCGGATGGCGCGACCGCAATGTCCACCGATCGCGGCCGACGTGATCGC
Source organism: Deltaproteobacteria bacterium (assembly GCA_021780585.1). Classification (GTDB taxonomy): domain Bacteria; phylum Desulfobacterota; class Binatia; order Binatales; family Binataceae; genus JADMIL01. Next base: position 14,246 of record JAJXYM010000444.1, on the reverse strand, counting down.
GGAAGTCGGCGATCGGATCGTGCTGATCGAGCGCAAGAATTTTCCGCCGGGATGGGCGATACCGGGCGGTTTCGTCGATTTCGGCGAGACCGTCGAACAGGCCGCAATCCGCGAGGCGCGGGAAGAGACCTCGCTGGAGGTGGAATTGCGCGCGCTGCTCGGGGTCTATTCGCGGCCGGACCGGGATCCGCGCGGGCAGACGATCACGGTGGTCTATATCGGCCGCGGGCGGGGCGCGCCGCAGGCCCGTGACGACGCGCGCGCGCTGGGCCTGTTCCGGCCGGACGAACCGCCGGCGCCGCTCGCCTTCGACCATGCGGAGATTCTGGCGGACTATCGGCGGTTCCTTGCCACGGGCGAATTTCCCGCGCCCTGGCGAAAGTAGACCGGCGATCCTTGCCGTGGACGCGATTATGAGCAAAACTAATCGACCGCGAGTTCCGGAGGTGGGTTTCCAGAAATGAAGCGTGCTTGGACTTTGACCGCGCTCGGCGCGACGCTGGCCGCAATGATGGCGATTGGCGGCTGTGAATGGCATCCGATAAACGGCCGCGGCACGGGCACGGCCCTGATGCTGATCGGCGATCAGGCCGATTATCTCCAACCGAACGGCCGGATGCCGGTGGCGCAGGACCAGGCTGGCCCGCTGATCGAGGCGACCAACGCGATGATCACGGCGGCGCGCAATAACACCACGCTGGTGTTTTACACGCGCGACGAGGCGAGCCCCTTCCAGTTCGTCAGCAATCACGAACGCAACGATGCGACGCCGCGGCTGTGGGGCGGATCGGAGATCGACCCGCGGCTGGACGCGTACGCCGGTCCGTATTTCAGCAAGAGCCGGGCGAACGCCTTTTGCAACGACAAGCTCGAGACCTGGCTCGACGAGCAGAATATCGGGCGGCTGGTGGTGGGCGGCGCGTACGCTAATCGCGCGGTCGAAGCGACCGTCAAGTCCGCGCTCAGGCGCAAGTACAAAGTGACCGTGATCAGCGACGCGATCGCGGCCGGCGGCGCCGATCAGCGTGACGCGGCGCTCAACGCGATGAAGGACGCGGGCGCGACGGTCGAGACCAGCCAGCAGTTTATCGCCGAGCTGAAGCCGTCGGACACGCTGGGACTGCGCGGACCGTTGACGGGGGCATGGTGGCTGCTGCGGGATAAATAATTTCGCCGCGTAATTGAGCGAGAAAAGGTCGGGACGAGGAGACTCGTCGATCAAATGAAAACGCCGCGCGGGGCGATCCCGGCGCGGCGTTTTCATTTTGGCGGGCGGCCGACGCGGCCGGCGAATCAGCGTTTGAGCTTCGCGATTACCTCCGCGATCCGGTCGAAGGCGGCGTTGAGATTGTCGATCGAAGCGGCGTAGGAGAGGCGCACATGATGGGGCGCGCCGAAGTCGTTGCCGCCGACGATCGCGACGCGCGCCGCGTCGAGGATCAGATCGGCGAATGAATTGCCGTCGCTGATCACGCGCCCGTCGAGCTTCATCCCGATCAGTTCCGAGATATTGGGGAAGACATAGAAGGCGCCGCCCGGCACGTTGGGCAGGCTGAAGCCGGGGATTTGACGCACGCGCTCGACCACCAGTTGGCGGCGGCGGCGGAACTCTTCCATCATCGCGCGGATTTCGTCCTGCGGCCCGGTCAGCGCTTCGATCGCCGCGTACTGGGTGATCGAATTGGGATTGCCGCTGTTCTGGCCCTGCAGGCGCGAGGCGGCCGCGATTACTTCCTTCGGGCCGGCGGCGAAGCCGATCCGCCATCCGGTCATCGCGTAGGCCTTCGACAGCGAATTGAGCGCGAAGCCTTTGGCCTTGAGGCGCGGCTCGACCTGGAACATGTGGGGCACGGCGCCATCGTAGACGATATGCTCGTAAACGTCGTCGGAGAGCACCCAGAGATCGGCTTCGAGCAGGATTTTGGCGAGCTCGCCAAGCTGGCTGGCGGAATAGACCGCGCCGGTCGGATTCGACGGCGAATTCAGGATTATGCCGCGGGTGCGCGGCGTAATCGCGCGCCGCAGCCGTTCGGGATCGAGGATGAAGCCGTTTTCCTCCGGGCATTCGACCAGGGTCGCGCTCGCGCCCGACAGATTCACCATCGCGACGAAGCTGACCCATGCGGGCGTGGGGATAATCACCTCGTCGCCCTCGTCGAAGAGCGCCGCGACGATATTGGCGTCGGCCTGCTTGCCGCCGGCCGAGGCCATGATTTCGGCCAGCTCGTAATCGAGCCCGTTGTCGCGCTTGAGCTTGAGGCGGATCGCCTCCTTCAGCTCGCGCATCCCGGCGACCGGGGTGTACTTGGTCTGGCCGGCGGAGAGCGCGCGCCGCGCGGCCTCCTTGATCCGTTCGGGCGTGTCGAAATCGGGTTCGCCGGCGGCGAGCGAAATCACGTCGACGCCGGCGGCCTTGAGTTCGGTGGCGCGGGTCTCGGCCGCCATCGTGGCGGAGGGTTTGAGCGCGGCAATCCGTCGGTTGAGCTTGATCATCGCAAACAATTCACTGGCGCCGGGATTTGAGAGCGGGCGCGTATAACGATTTTAGCCGCCCGCGCGCACGCGCGAAACCGGGCGCCGGGTAGGCGCCCCGCGCGGCGGCGGACGTCGATGGCTAATCGAGCTTCAGCTTCTGCCGCAGCCGCGCCATCACGGTGTCGGGCACCAGATCCGGCAGTCGCTTGCCGTAGCTGGCGACCTCCTTGATCAGGCGCGAAGCGGTGAAGAACAGCTTCGGATTGGCGAACAGGAAGACGGTTTCGATATTCGGTTGCATCTGCCGGTTCATCTGCGCCATCTGCAGCTCGTAGTCGAAGTCGGTGACGGCGCGCAGGCTGCGGATGATGACGTTGGCTCCGATCCGTTCGGCGTAATCGACCGACAGGCCGCTGAACTTGTCCACGCGCGCGCGCGGATCGAGGTCGCGGATGGTGTCGCGGATCATCTCGACGCGTTCGTCCGGAGTGAACAACGCCGCGTCCTTGTGCGGGTTGTACGCGACCGCGGCGATCACTTCGTCGAAGAAGTTGACGGCGCGCCGGATGACGTCGATATGGCCGTTATGGATGGGGTCGAAGCTGCCGGGATAGATGGCGATCGATCGCATGTGCTCTCTGGGTTTGTTGTACATACCAGACCGTTGGGCTTAATTCGGCGGCGCAAGCGGACGCCGGTAAAGGGCGATCCGATGATCGCCGACGATTGCCTGATTGACCAGTTCCAGTTCCGCCGGGTCGAGCGCGGGCGCGCGCGCGTCCTGGCGCACGACGATCCATCCGCCCGGCTCCATCAACTCAAGCTGGACCAACGCCGCGATTACGCCAGCGCTGGTGTCGCGCGCGTAAGGCGCGTCGATAAACGCCAGATCGAAACGCGCCCGTTCGGCGGCGAGCCGCTCCAGCGCGCGGATGACTTCGAGCACGATAACGCGCGTCCGGCCGGCGAAGCCGAGCGTGCGCAGATTGCGCTGGATCACGGCGGCGGCGGCGCGCGCCGAATCGACGAAAACCGTGGACGCGGCGCCGCGCGAAAGCGCCTCGATGCCGAGCGAGCCGCTGCCCGCGAACAAATCGAGCACCCGCGCCCCGGCCAGATCGAAGCGCGCGCCGAGCCGCGAAAAGATCGACGAGCGCACGCGCGCGGTGGCCGGCCGGGTGGCCAGTCCGCGCGGGGCGGCGATCCGCCGGCCGTGGGCGTCGCCCGCGATCACGCGCATCGCGGAGCCTCCGTGGGGCGGCGCGCGGCGCGCGGGTTGCGATGACATCTCCGGTTCATGCGATCGTAATCTTCAGCTATCCGTACCTATGCCGCGCCTGATGCGGACAAGGCGGCGATCCGCTCCGCGGGACGACCATGGGAAGCGGAATTCAACTAATATCTATAACAACCCCGGCAAATCGCCCAAGCGGCCCGCGGGACCATAACTTAGTCGCGTCCCGCCCCGCAAGATCGCCCACGCCGCGCCGTCGCCGCCCGCAAGGCTGGCGCGGGCCCTGAATTTAAGCTACTCAATTTAGGATTTTGTGGCTTCGCGGTTTTGCCGGATGAAGGTCCCATAAGCGTGTTGCGAGCGGACGCCGCTCCAGACCTCGGCGGCCCGCGTAATTAACCGCGCCCGCGGCCGAAGCGGCGGCGCGCGCATACCCGAAACCTGCTGACGAGCGATTGTGGCGTGGCGATTGAACTGGTGATTGGCGCGATCAAGGCCGTGGTGATTGTCCTGCTGGTGCTGGGACTGACCACGCTGATGCTATGGTTCGAACGCAAGGGCAGCGCCCTGATTCAGGATCGAATCGGAGCCAACCGGGCCGCCGTGTTCGGCCTCGGCAAGCGTTTGGGACTGCCCAATTTCGGCGTGATCAACACGGTGCTGGCGGATCCGATCAAAATGTTCACCAAGGAGGACTTCGTGCCGGACGGGGCCGATCGCTTCCTGCACGGACTGGCGCCGTTCCTGGCGCTGTTCCCGGTGATCATCACCTTCGCGGTCGCGCCGATGGGCGATATTCTCAGGATCGGCAAGTACGATATCGATCTGCAGCCGGCGAACCTCGACGTCGCCGCGCTGTACGTGCTCGCGACTATCGGAATCGGCGTTTACGGCATCGCGCTGGGCGGATGGGCTTCGAACAATCGCTGGGCGCTGCTGGGCGCGATCCGCGCCAGCGCCCAGATGATCTCCTATGAAATCGCGATGGGACTCGCGATTATCGCGGTGGTCGTGACTTACGGCACGCTCGACCTGCAGCAGATGTGCCGCGCGCAGGGCGGAGTGTGGTTCGGCTTCGTGCCGCGCTGGGGAATCCTGCTGCAGCCGGTCTCGTTCCTGCTGCTGCTGATTTCCGGGATGGCCGAATCCAAGCGCGTGCCGTTCGATTTGCCCGAAGGCGAATCCGAGCTGGTCGCGGGTTATTTCACCGAATATTCCGGCGGCAAGCAGGCGGTCTTCATGATGACCGATTTCGCCGAAGTGCTGCTGGTCGCGGTGCTGATCACGACGTTTTTCTTCGGCGGATGGCAAGTGCCGTGGCTCTATCGCGACGGCTTCCATTTCCCTGGCGGGGCGTCGTGGATGCTGCCGAACGTCGTCGTCGCGCTGCTGCAATTCGTCGCCTTCTGGGTCAAGGTGATCATCCTGAGCTGCCTGCAAATCCTGATTCGCTGGACGCTGCCGCGCCTGCGCTACGACCAGTTGATGCGGCTCGGATGGAAGGGCCTGGTGCCGATCGGCCTGCTTAACCTGGTGGTGACGGCCTTCATCGTCGTCGCGGCGGGAGGGAAATAGGGATGCCGCAGCCGCTGTTCGCGTTCCTCGCCGCGCTTGCGATTATCGCCGCGTTCGGAACCATCCTGCAGCGCAATCTGATCCATTGCGTGCTCGGCTTCGCGCTGGTGCTGATCGATCTCGGCGTGCTCTACATGGGGTTGGGCGCGGTGACGGTGGGCTTCCTGCAAATTATCGTGTACGTCGGCGCGATCATGGTGCTGTTCCTGTTCGTGATCTGGCTGCTCAACGTGCAGGCGGACGCCGGCGTGCGCGGCGGCGGACTCGGACTCAAGCTGCTCGGCGCGATTGGCGCGGCGGCGCTGGCGGCGGAGCTCTTCACGATTTTCTTCAATGCGCCCAAATTGCGCGAGGTGCGCACGATCGCGCCCGATTTCGGTTCGGTCGCGACGCTCGCGCGCGTGCTTTTCTCGCAATACCTGGTCGCTTTCGAAACCACCTCGCTGCTGCTGCTGGCGGCGATCGTCGGCGCGATCGCGCTGGCGCGCCGGCTGGTCGGCCAGACCGCGCGGATCGCGCCGCCGGCCCCGCGCTCCGCGGCGGCGGAAACTCCGCCCCGCCGGGAGGTCGCCTGACCCATGACGCCCATCAGCTACTACATGGCGCTCAGCGCGATCCTGTTCGCGATCGGCGTGGTCGGGGTGCTGGTCCGCCGCAACGTGATTGTGATGTTTCTCGCGATCGAGTTGATGCTCAACGCGGTCAATCTCGCTTTTGTCGCGCTCGGCCGGCGCATCGGCTCGATGGACGGGCAGGTGATTGTGTTTTTCGTGATGACGGTCGCGGCGGCGGAAGCCGCGGTCGGCCTTGCGATTATCATTGCGATGTTCCGCAATCGCGAGACCGTCGACGCCGACGAACTCAACCTCTTGCGCTGGTGAACCTCCGCTAACCGCTCGATTGTCATGACGCAGAATTTCCCGGCTCTCGCGCTTATCCTGTTGTTCCCCGCGATCGGCGTGCTGTTCAATCTGTTCTACGGCCGGCGCGCCGGCCGCGGCGCGGTTAATTTCGCGGGTCCCGCCGTGATCGTGCTCGCCTTCGCGGTCGCGGTCTCGGCCTTTATCGCCCTGCTCGGAATGCCGGCGGGAGCGGCGCTGACCTGTCCGCTATGGTCGTGGATCGCGGCCGGACCGTTTCACGTCGAGCTCGGCCTGCGCTTCGACGCGCTCAGCGCCGTGATGACGCTGGTGGTGACGGGCGTCGGCGCGCTGATCCATATCTATTCGGCCGGCTACATGGCCGAGGACGCCGATTACGCGCGCTACTTCACCTATCTGAACCTGTTCGCGCTCTCGATGCTGGTGCTGGTGCTGGCCGACAACCTGCTCCAGATGTTTATCGGCTGGGAGGGCGTCGGCCTCTGCTCGTATCTGCTGATCGCGTTCTGGTTCGATAATCCGCAATACGCCTATAACGGCCGCAAGGCCTTTATCGTCAACCGCGTGGGCGACCTCGGCTTCCTGCTCGGCATCCTGACGATCGTCGGCGCGCTGGCGAGCCATAACGTCTGGACGCTCGATTTCGCCGCGATGCAGAGTCACGCGCCGCTGCTCGCGCCCGTCGCGACGCTGGCGGCCCTGCTGCTGTTCTTCGGCGCGACCGGTAAATCCGCGCAGATCCCCCTCTACGTCTGGCTGCCGGACGCGATGGTCGGCCCAACGCCCGTCAGCGCGCTGATCCACGCCGCGACCATGGTCACCGCCGGCGTCTACATGATCGCGCGGCTCAATTTTCTCTTCCTGATGGCGCCGGCGGCGATGGACCTCGTCGCGACGGTCGGCGTCGTGACCGCGTTCTTCGCCGCGACCGTCGCGATCGTCCAATCCGATATCAAGCGCGTGCTCGCCTATTCGACCATCAGCCAGATCGGCTACATGATGCTCGGGGTCGGCGTCGGCGCGTTTTCCGCCGGCGTGTTCCATCTGATGACGCATGCCTTCTTCAAGGGCCTGCTGTTCCTGTGCTCGGGTTCCGTGATTCATGCGCTGCATGGCGAGCAGGACATGAACAAGATGGGCGGACTCAAGCGCAAGCTGCCGATCACTTATGCGACGATGCTGATCGCGACGCTCGCGATCAGCGCGATTCCGCCTTTCGCCGGCTTCTTTTCCAAAGACCAGATTCTCGACGCGGCCTTCGGCTCGGGCCATACCTGGCTCTGGCTGCTCGGCGTGATCACGGCCGCGCTCACCAGCTTCTACATGTTCCGCCTGATCTTCCTGACCTTCCACGGCGAGTCGCGCGTCGAACCCGACCGCGAGCACCATCTGCATGAATCGCCGCCGGTGATGACGATGCCGCTGATCGCGCTGGCGTTTCTTTCGGTTGTCGGCGGATGGGTCGGCCTGCCGAAAGGAATCGCGTGGGGCGACGCCTTCGGCCGCTTCCTCGCGCCCATCGTCAATCATCCGATCGCCGGGATGATTACGCCGCCGACGCTCGCAGTCGAGTCCGGCGCAATCGCAACGCTGCTCGGCGTCGTCTCGCTCGCCGCGGCGCTGCTCGGAATGGTCGCGGCGGTGACGCTTTATCTGCGTAATCCCGGCCTGGTCGATCGCATCGCCGAAAGCCTCGCCGCGTCCCGTCAGCTGCTGTGGCGGAAATACTACGTCGACGAAATTTACGATCTCCTGATCTCGCGCCCGCTCTTCTGGACCTCGTCCGTGTTGCTCAATCGTGGCGTCGATCGCGGGGTGATCGACGCGATGGTGGACGGCACGGGCCTGACGGTCGAGGAGGGCGGCGAAGCCGTGAGCAAGGCCGAAACCGGCAACGTGCGGCAGTACGCCTTCGTCTATCTGCTGGGCGCGCTCGGGATCGTCGCTTACTACGTTTACCGGGTGATGCGCTGATGGGCGGTTTCTGGCTGACCGGACTGATTTTCGTGCCGACGCTGGGCGCGCTCGGCGTCCTCTTGCAGGGCGACGACGATTCCGTTTGGCGTTCGGCGTTTATCTACTCGCTGATCCCGCTGGCGATGAGTATCGGTCTGTTCTTCGCGTTCGATCCGGGTCAGGCGGGCTACCAGTTCGTCGAGCATCACGCCTGGATTCCCCAGTTTGGCATCTCCTATCACCTCGGGATCGACGGTATCAGCCTGTTTCTGGTGGTTCTGACCACGCTGCTGATCGCGCTTTCGATTCTCTATTCGGGCGGCGGCGATATCACCATGCGGCCGCGCGAATTCTGCTTCATGATGCTGCTGCTCGAGACCGGCCTGCTCGGCGCCCTGCTCGCAATCGATCTCTTCCTTTTCTATGTCTTCTGGGAAGTGATGCTGGTGCCGATGTACCTCCTGATCGGCATCTGGGGCCACGGCCGCAAAATCTACGCGACCTTCAAGTTCGTGCTCTTCACGATGCTCGGATCGCTGCTGATGCTGGTCGCGATCCTTTATCTCGCCGGTGCGGCGCGCGCCCAACTCGGCCATCTGAGCTTCGATCTCCCCGACCTCTATCACGTGCCGCTGTCGCCGACCGCCGCGCGCTGGCTGTTCGCCGGCTTCGCGCTCGCTTTCGCGATCAAGGTGCCGATGTGGCCAGTGCACACCTGGCTTCCCGACGCGCATACCGAAGCCCCCACCGCCGGCTCCGTGATGCTCGCCGGAATCATGCTCAAGATGGGCGCCTATGGCTTCGTGCGCTTCGCCATTCCGCTTTTCCCCGAAGTCGCGATCGAGGCCGCGCCGCTGTTCCTCGCGCTGGCCGTAATCGGCATCGTTTACGGCGCGCTGGTCGCGATGGCGCAGCCCAATCTGAAGCGCCTGGTCGCCTATTCCTCGGTCAGCCATCTCGGCTTCGTGACGCTCGGCATCTTCGCTTTCGACCCGCAGGGACTGCAGGGCGCGATCTACCAGATGCTCAACCATGGCGTTTCGACGGGCGCGCTCTTCCTGCTGGTCGGCATGATCTACGTCCGCCGTCATACCTTTGAAATTTCCGAATTCGGCGGCCTTTGGAAAAGCGTGCCGATCTACGCCGCGGTCTTCATGGTCGTGATGCTGTCGTCGATCGGCTTGCCCGGCCTCAACGGCTTCGTTGGCGAATTCCTGATTCTGCTCGGCACGTTCCTCCATTCCGAGCGCGCCGCCTGGGTCGCGATCACGGGACTGGTGCTCGGCGCGCTCTACATGATGTGGGCGTATGAGCGCGTGATGTGGGGGCCGATCACCAAATCGATCAACGCGACGCTCAAGGACATGACCGGCCGCGAAATCGCCGTGATCGTTCCGCTGATCGCGTTGATGCTTCTGATGGGACTGTATCCGCGTCCGCTGCTCGAGCGGATGGAGCCTTCGGTCAATCTCATGCTCAACCGCGTGGCGGCCGCGCAGGTCCGTCTCGACCGTCCGCAACTCCGAACCCTCGCCGCGCTTGACCGGCGCGCGCATCCCGGCCGCGACCAATGAGCCATTTCACCCTGAGCGCCGTTAACTTCTCATGGCTGCCGATCCTGCCGCTCGGCGCGATCGCGCTTGGCGCCATGGCGATCATGCTGATCGGCCCCGGCGTCGACGACGAGGACAGCGCCGGCCTCGGCGTGATCGCGCTGATCACGCTGCTGGTCGCCTTCGTCTTCGCGCTTTTCACCCTCGGCGAGAACACGCTCGCCTTCGGCGGCTCCCTCGTCACCGACGATTACGCCGGCTTCTTCGAAATCGTCATCGTGATCGCCGCCGCGCTCACCGTCGCGATGTCGCTCGATTACGTCGCCGACGAAGGGATGGCGGGAGCCGAATACTATTCGCTGATTCTGTTCGCCGCGTTCGGCATGATGCTGATGGCGGCGGCGGGCGACCTGATTATCATCTTTATCGGTCTCGAAACGATGTCGCTCGCGGTTTACGCGCTGGCCGGATTCATGCGCCGCGATCCGCGCTCGAACGAAGCCGCCCTCAAGTATTTCGTCCTCGGCGCTTTTTCCACCGGCTTCCTGCTCTACGGTATCGCGCTGGTCTACGGCGCGACCGGCACGATCAGCCTCGCGGCGATTCGCGCCGCGCTCAGCGCCCGGATGGCCGCGAATCCGTTGCTGCTGCTCGGCCTCGGCATGATGTTGATTGGGTTCGGCTTCAAGGTCGCCGCCGTTCCCTTCCATATGTGGACGCCCGACGCCTACGAGGGCGCGCCCACGCCCGTCACCGCCTTCATGGCGGTGGGAGTCAAGCTCGCCGCGTTTGCCGGCTTCATGCGCGTCTTCATGGTGAACCTCGGTCCCGTCAGCGCCCAATGGACGATGGTGCTGTGGGTCGTCGCGGCGCTCTCGATGACGGTCGGGAACCTTGCCGCGCTGGTCCAGCAAAGTCTCAAGCGGATGCTCGCCTACTCGGCGATCGCGCACGCCGGCTATTTGCTGCTCGGGATGGCGGCGTCGCCGCAACCCCTCGCGGGCGGCGCGATGCTCTACTACCTGATCGGCTATTCCTTTACCAATCTCGGCGCCTTCGCGGTCGTAATCGCGGTTGAGCGCAAAGGCTCCGGCGGAGCGAATCTTCGCGATTTCCAGGGCCTCGCCCGTGCGCGTCCCGGACTCGCCGTCGCGATGGCGCTGTTCATGCTCTCATTGATGGGCGTGCCGCCGCTGGCGGGGTTCGTCGGCAAGTTCTACCTGTTTTCGGCCGCGCTTTCCGCCGGTCTGGTATGGCTGGTGATAATCGCCGCGCTCAACAGCGCGATCTCCGTCTATTACTACGCGCGCGTGATCGTCGCGATGTACGCGCAGGAAGAGAGCGCCGCTCCGGCGCGCATCGTCGCCCGTCCGGGCCTGATCCTGAGCGTGATCGCGGGCGTCGCCGGCACGATTCTGGTCGGGCTCTACCCGCAGCCCTGGATCGGCGCGGCGTCGTCCGCCTACGCCTCCGCGCTCGGCCGTCCGAACGCCAAAGTCGCCGCAAATTACCGCTGAAGTCCGCGCGTGGCGCGTCAAGCCGGCGTTTTGCTCGCGTCCGCGGCCTTCGCTCTGGGCCGCGCCCGCGGCCGGGCGCGCGTCCCCGACCCGTCCGCATAGGCGTCGGCCTCGATTTCGATCAGCATGTCCGGATTGATCAGGCGGCGGACCTCGACGATTGTCGCCGCCGGCGGATGCGCGCCGAAGGCCTCGCTATGCGCGCGCGCCACTTCGGCGCGGCGTTCCATATCGGTGACGAACATCCGCGTGCGCACCACGTGCGCCAGTGTCATCCCGGCCCGCTCCAGCACGGTCGCGATATTCGCGATCGCCTGACGCGCCTGCACATACATCTGATTGCGCCCGACGATCAGCCCGCGTTCGTCGAATGCGGTCGTGCCCGAAACCGCCAGCCACGCGCCCGCCCTGACCGCGCGCGAATAGCCAAACATTGGCTCCCACGGCGCGCCGCTCGCAATCCGCGCGATATCGTCGCTCATTCGCTCTCCGCTCCTTGTCCCGGGCGAAGCGCGAATCGAAGCCGGATTCAGGTCTGGCGATTTCCGGACGGCCAGCGGTCTTCCAGCTCGCGATCCACCGAACGCATCGGCGCGCCCGCGATCGCGCCGCCGCCGGGCAGCAGCCGGCGCAATAATTTGCGCATCCGCGCCGCCGTGATCGCGCGCTCCGGCTCCGATCGGCGCATGTCAAGTTCGTGTTCGACCACCCGGCCGCGTCCGCTGATCCGGCCCGCCCGCATCCATCCGCGCATCATCCCCACGTCCGCAATCCTCCCGCGCCGAACGCTTGTCAATCAGTTAGCAATACTACACCGCCAGTTAGCGTCGTGCAAAAGATTCTCCCGCGCGCCCAGACTTTCTAATAGTACAAGACGGGCCCGACGCCAACTTGTCTTGGCGTTCCGGCTAAAGTATTGTTGGCGCGATTGGAGAATCCGTGCGATTCGCCAACGCGGACGTTGAGCGAAGGAGGAAGCCATGCGAAAAGTCCTGTTTCTTGCCCTGCTCTCGATGTTGTTCGCAACCGCGGCCTGCACCAAGTCCGAAGAAACTCCTGCTCCTGAGTCTTCGCCGGCGGCCTCCGAGGCGGCCAGTCCCGCCGCCTCCGCCGAGGCGAGTCCGGCGGCCAGCCCCGCTGGCGCGATGGCCAGCCCAATGGCCTCGCCGGCCGGTTCCTGAGCGCCGCCGCGGCTTCGACGGCGTGGTCCGCGTGCGCCGGTTTACGCCGGGGCGCGGACCACGCTCCCCGATTTCGTTCCGCGCGGGTGTTGCGCGCCGCCGCGCGGCTTGCTGGCGCCACGCGCCGGCCGCCGGTCCGTGATCGTTTGAACCGCGCACGGTCGCCAATCCGCCTCCTCGCCCCGTTCGCCAGATAACGATGGAGTCTCCGCAATTCCAGCCGCGGCTCGGTCTCTTTGATTCCGCGACCATCGTCGCCGGCTCGATGATCGGCTCGGGCATCTTTATCGTCTCCGCCGATATCGTGCGCCAGCTCGGCTCGCCCTTCGGTTTGCTCGCGGTATGGCTGCTGAGCGGACTGATGACGATCGCTGGCGCACTCGCTTGCGGCGAACTTGCCGCGATGATGCCGCATGCGGGCGGCCAATATGTCTTTATCCGCGAGGCCTATGGCGGCGCGCCCGCCTTCGCCTACGGCTGGACGATGCTGCTGGTGATTCAGACTGGCACGATCGCCGCTGTCGCGGTCGCCTTCGCGCGCTTCGGCGGCGTGCTCTGGCCCGCGCTCGGCTCGCGCGTATGGCTCGGGATTGGCGGCGTCGGCCTGTCCGGTGAACGGCTCGGCGCGATCGCGGTGATCGCCTGCCTCACCGCGATCAATCTGCGCGGGCTCGATCTCGGTCGCCGCGTGCAGAATTCGTTCACCGTCGCGAAAGTCGCCGCGCTGATCCTGATCATTGTCGCGGGATGCTGGCTCGGTCCGAATCCGCTTGCCCTCAAAATCAACTTTGACGGCAATCGCATCTTCGGCGATCGATCGATGTCGTGGGCGCTGATGGCCTCGTTCGGCGCCGCGATGGTCGGCGGCCTGTTTTCCGCCGATGCCTGGGCCGGTATCACGTTCGCCGCCGCGGAAGTCCGCGACCCGCGTCGCACCCTGCCGCGCGCTCTCGCGCTTGGCGCCGCCGTGGTCGTCGCCCTCTATCTGCTCGTCAATATCGCCTATCTATGCGTGCTGCCGGCCAACGGCGTCGCCGGAGCCGCCGGAGTCTTCGCCCGCGGTATCTCGCATGCCCGCGACGATCGCGTCGCCTCGGCCATGATGCAGGCGGTATGGGGCGGCAATGGCGCGATCCTGACCGCGATCCTCGTGATGGTCTCGACCTTCGGCTGCGCCAACGGCCTGATCCTGACGGGAGCGCGGGTGGTCTACGCGATGGCGCGCGACGGCGTTTTCTTTTCGTCCGCCGGCGAGCTCAACGCCTTCTCCGTGCCGGCCAGGGCGCTGATCATGCAGGGCGGATGGGCCGCGATCCTGACGCTCTCGGGCACCTATTCGGAATTGCTCGATTATGTGATTTTCGCGCAACTGCTGTTCTACGCCCTGACCGTCGCCGCCGTTTTCGTGATGCGCTGGCGGGCGCCGGACGCGCCTCGGCCCTATCGCGCCTGGGGCTACCCGCTCGCGCCGATCGCCTATATCGCCGCCGCGCTCGCCCTGATGGGCGATCTGCTGATCGTCAAGCCGGCCTATACCTGGCCGGGCCTGTTGATCGCGCTGAGCGGACTGCCGATCTACTGGTGGCGGATCCGCCGGGGGGGCGCGCTCGCCGGCGAATCCCGCCGCCACGCCTCCTGACGGTGCCCGCCGCCCGGCGCTACGACAGCAGCGTCTCCTTCACCGTCAGCATATCGACGTACTCGCGAATCCGCCGAATCCTGCCCCCTTCGATCTCGAACACGAAGCAGTATTCGTTGCGATAGTCCTTGCCATTCCAGGCCTTGCCGCTGTTGGTGGTCTCGATTACCACCACGTCGTCGCCGGCGGTATGGACCTTGCGTACTTCGCAGTTGAGGCCATTGGGAAACGATTT
>JAJXYM010000219.1 GCA_021780585.1 Deltaproteobacteria bacterium | reverse complement strand
AGCCGGCGTGATCCTGATCGACGCCCATGGGCGGCTCGCTTTCGCCCATAACGCGCAGGCGATGGAGATCGCGACCTTCAGCCCAGCCGACGGGATGCGCCATCGGACGCCCGCGCCGACCTTCGTCGCTGGTCGATAACGCGCAAATCTTTCGATGGAGCGCGGCGGAGTGAGAGCGATGGGCGCGGCGGACGATCGCGCGACGGCGAATCGAGTCGCGCCGGCGGATGGCTCCGCGCGACGCGCCGGGCGGTCGCGCGCATGGCGGCGGATCGGCGCCGCCGTCGCGGCGTTTGCGATCGCGCTCGCGCTGCTGGGGCCCGGGATGCGCGCGCCGTTCGACAAGGACGCGGAAACCCAATCGGCGCAATGGATCGTCGATATCGTCAAGCACGGCAACTGGATACTGCCGCTCGACTATTATGGCTACGTCGAGCGCAAGCCGCCGATGTTCTACTGGGTCGGCTCGATCTGGCCGTGGCTGCGCGGCGGCGCGATCACGCAGACCGATGCGCGACTGCCGTCGCTGGTCGCGGGCGCGGCGGTCGCGGCGCTGACCATGGATTGGGCGGCGGCCGACTTCGGCGCCCCGCTCGGATGGCTCGCGTTCGCCTTTCTGCTCGGCAGCTATGGCTTCGCCGCGCGCGCCAACGTCGCCCTGACCGACATGCTGATGACGCTGTGGCTGATCGGGGCGTGGCGGGCGATGCGCGGGTCGCTCGCGGGCGCCTCGGGACGCGCCGGGCCGCTTTTGGCGGGAATCCTGATGGGACTCGGCGTGCTCACCAAAGGCCCCGTCGTGATCGTCCTGGCGGGCCTTGCGGCGCTGGTCTTTATCATGCTGGAACGCGAAAATCCGCTTAAATTCGCGCGGCGCGGATGGCCGTGGGCGATGCTCGCGATCGCCCTGGCGATCGGCGCCGCATGGTACGTTCCGGCGTTCATTGCGGGCCGGTCGCAAGACTGGGGCGGCGTCTTTCTCGACGAGAATTTCGGCCATTTCATGCCCGCGCGGATGGGCGGCACGGGCGAAGCGGCGCGCCCCGCTTATTACATCGTGGCGCGATTGTTCGGCGCGATGATGCCGCTCAGCCTGCTGGTCGCGCCATTGCTGATGGCGGGCGCGGCGGGAGGCTTCGCCGAGTCGAAACGCGCCGCGGTCCGCTATCCGGCCGCCCTGGCGCTGGCGGTCGTAACCCTCTTTTCGCTCGCCAGCGCGAAGCGTGACGACTATATCCTGCCGGCGATTCCGCCGCTCGCGCTGCTCTATGCGGCGCTCTTTTCCGGCGCGCTCGATCCCGCCACGGGCGCGGCGCGACTGCGCGGCCTGATCGTCTGGACGATCGCAATCCTCGCGCCGGTGGGCGTAATCGCGGTCCTGCTCGCGACCCATAGTGGCGTCCGCTTCGCGCCGCTCGACGCGCATCTGCAGTCCAGCGACGCCTCGTATGCCGCAATTTTCCTCACCGGCCTCAAGGCGCTGAACCCGCCGTCCGTCGCGTTCGCGGCCGCGACGATCGCCGGCGGCGCCGGCGCGATTCGCGCGCTCGTCCGTCGCGACGCGCTCGGCGCGGGCGTCGGAATCGCGGCCATCTGCGTCGCCGGGAGCGTGCTCTTTGCCGGCGTGATCAGACCGATCGAGGCCAACACGCGCTGCCTCGCACCGTTTGTGAACAGAATCGAGGCGCGGGTTCATGGCGCGCCGCTCTACGTCGCCTTTAATGACGAGGAGCTGGCGTGGTACCGCGGCCGTGCGATTCCGGCGCTGCCCCGCGCGATCGCCCGCGACGGTCCGCCGCCGGGCGCGCCCGTCTTTCTGGTCGCGCGGCCGACCGAGCTGGTCCGTCTCGCGCCGCCCGTGCGCCGTGCGCTCGAAATCGTGCTGCCCGCGGGCGTGCTGGGCGGAAATCAGCCGACGCTCTATCAAATGCGGCCGCCGGTCGCGACGGCGGCGGGAATCGCGCCGCCCGCGTTGACTCCGAATGGTTTGAAGCCGGGCGTGCGGTCCGGTAAATAGAGGCGACGGCGGCGCGATTTTTCCTCCGCCGAGGTCCGAACGAGGTCCGGATGGCCAACGAAGGTTCGAGTCCAGTCGAGCGCGCGATCAGCTTCGTGATGCGGCTCGTCGTGTCGCTGCTGCTGCCCGGATGGGGCGTCGCGATGATTCTCCTGGGCCTGCTCGACGGTTCCGGATGGTGGGTGGTGACGGGATTGACCGTCCTCGCGATTGGCGTGGTGCTGTTCGCCGGTAGTTCGCTAATCTCACCGATACTTGGCGGACGACGCTTTTCCTGAGGCCGCGCACGCCGGATTCGCGGCGCCCGATCGCGTCCGGGTGGCGCGGATCCGCGCGTCGGGCGCGGATCCGGCGCCGCGGGAGACCGTTCGGCGAGTTAATTGCCGGCGCCGGAGCGCTCGATTATCCTTAAATCGCGATGCCAATCTTTGAGTACGAATGCGCCGCCTGTGGCCGGATCGCCGCGCACGTGGTGCTGGGTTCGCGCCGCCCGGCTCGACCCCCCTGCCCGCATTGCGGAGCCACTCGCAGCCGGCGCGTGATGTCCTCCTTCGCCGTGGTCGCCAGCGAAGGGTCGCGGCTCGACAATCTGGACACCTCGCGCGCGCCCGACGAATCGTTCTATCGCGATTCGCGCAACGTTGGATTGTGGGCGAAGAAGCGGGCGCGGCAGATGGGCGTCGACCTGGGATCGAAATTCGACGAAACCGTGGAAAAGGCGCGCACCGGCAAATTGATCAAGGATATGGAATGAGCGCGGGCGCCGCCGTCCGGCGCGGGACCGCCTGCGAGGAATTTATGAGCAACGACGAAAAAGACCGATACGGCCAAAAATTGCAGGACGTCGAAGCGGCGCGCGAAAACGAATGGGCGCACAAGCGCGACCAGGAGTTGATCGAGAAAATGCGCGCCAAGAAGACCGTCGAACCCACCTGCCCCGAATGCGAAAAAAAACTCGTCCGTGACGACGAGCACGGCACCGGCGGCATGGTCTGCCCGGAGCGGCACGGCGCCTGGCTGAGCTGGGACGCGATCGTCAAGATGCTCGACCGTCTCGCCCATCCGGGGTCGCGCTGAGCGGCGCGCGCCATGGATGGCCGGGTCAAGCCCGGCCATGACACCAAGAACGATGGCTGCGTCAAACTCGGCCACGACCGAAAAAAAAGCCTGTCATTCGCGGGCTTGACCCGCGAATCCATCGGCATGGATGGCCGGCTCAAGCCCGGCCATGACGAAGAGGATCGCGCGTTGACGGCACGCGCGGCCCGGCGCAAACTCACGACGGCGCCAACACGCGGCGCCCCGCCGATGCGATCGCATCGCCATCCCAAGCGCCCGCCGCATACGTGGTCCGCGCCAATCCGGTCCCGGCCTTCCCAGACGGCCCTGCTCGGCCTGCTGATGGCGGTCGAGCTGGCGGCGATGGGATTGCGCGGATGCGCGCGGGTCGGGCCGACGCCCGGGCCGGCCGACCCCGAGGTCAATCTTTCCGGCGTATGGCATGGCACGTCGACGCTGACGCCCTGCGGCTTCACCCATTCCGAGAGCATCTGCAACGCGATGAATCTGATCACGCTGACCCTGGTGCAATCGGGCGGCGAAATCAGCGGCCATTACACCTGCGAATTCGGCAACTATCTGTGCCGTCACGACGGCATGGATGACGCCGGTTATATCGCGGCGGGCAGCGTCGCCGGCCGCAATCTCCAGATGCGCATCATGATTCCGGCGGACGTTTCGAGCTGCATGTTCAACGGCGCCGTTACGGCCGAACGGATGGCGGGCGGCTACACCTGCTACGAGGGCGGCGGCCTGGTCGAGGAGGGAATCTGGCAGGCCGCCCGCGTCTACTGAATATCGACTGGAGATCCGCGCCGCGCGTTGGCATCGCGTGATCGCCCCGGCGCTGACGATCGTGGCGCTCGCCGGAAGCGCGCGGAAAGCCACGCCGGCCGCCGCCGCTCGATGCGTGCGTCCGGGCGCCGCGCGCAGACTCGCCGCATGCTTCGGCGAGCCAGGGGCGGCTTTTGGATGCGGCGTGGGCGGCACAGAAGCGTGGCTCGTCAGGTCCCGATCCGGCGTTGGACAAGCGGCGCGCCCCTTTTGTAACATCGCGCCGCCAGATGGGGAGTTCGCGAAGTTTCCGTAGGTGGCGGGGCGGCGGCAGGCGCTCGGCGCTTTCACGGAATTCAAAGTTGGTTTCAACCGCCCGATCCCGCCCGCGGATCGGCGCGAACCGCTCCCGCTGCGCGCCAGACCCAAGGTAAGGAGGACGTCGTGAGGCCATGATTGTTGGGGTCCCGAAAGAGCTTTATCCGGGCGAACGGCGCGTCGCGATCGTGCCGGCCGTCGTGCCCACTTTGGTCAAGGCCGGATGCGAGGTGCTGATCGAAGCGGGCGCCGGCGCGGCGGCCGGCTTTCTCGACGCCGCATACGCTGAAAAGGGCGCCAAAATCCTCTCGAACCGCGGCGAAATTTTCGCCACCGCCGAGCTGATCGTCCAGGTGCTGTGTCACGGCGCCAACGACAAGAACGGCGCCGCCGACCTCGCCCTGATCCGCCCCGGACAGGCCCTGATCGGCTTCATGCGTCCGCTCGGCTCGCCCGAAACCCTCACTGAAGTCGCCGCCACCGGCGCGATCGCGTTCGCGGTCGAGATGATGCCGCGCATCACGCGCAGCCAGAGCATGGACGCGCTCTCCGCGATGGCCACGGTATGCGGCTACAAGGCGGTCATCGTGGCGGCGGATTCGCTGCCGCGCTTCTTCCCGATGCTGACCACGGCGGCCGGCACGATCACGCCCGCGCGCGTGCTCGTGCTCGGCGCCGGAGTCGCCGGCCTGCAGGCGATCGCCACGGCGCGCCGGCTGGGCGCGGTGGTCTCAGGCTACGATGTCCGTCCCGCCGCCAAGGAGCAGATCCAGAGCGTCGGCGG